>DASVVD010000716.1:0-3946 GCA_036386715.1 Pseudoduganella sp. | reverse complement strand
CAGCTGCACCAGCACCACCACGCCGGACAGTGCCGCCAGCAGCCGGATGCGGCGCAGCGCCGGGGGCGGCACGCCGGCCGCGCCGAACGGCATCATCGCGTGATCCTGCCGGCCGCCGAACCACGTGAGCAGCGCCAGCAGGCCCATGCCCAGCAGCAGGTGGGTCGTCACGATCACCGGCTGCAGCTTCAGCGTGACGGTCCAGGCGCCGAAGGCCCCTTGCAGGCAGACGAAGAAGAACAGCAGCGTGGGATAGCCGGGATGGTAGCCGGCCTTGCGCTCGCGGCGCCAGCGGTACCATGCCACCCCCATCATCGCCATGATCAGCACGCCGATGGCCATCGCGAAATAACGGTGGACCATCTCGATCCAGGCCTTGAACATCGTCACCGGGCCGGTCGGCTGCAGCAGCTCGGCGGCGCGGATTTCCTCGTGCGCCAGGAACGGGTTGGCCAGGCCATAGCAGCCGGGCCAGTCCGGGCAGCCCAGGCCCGAATCGGTCAGGCGCGTAAACGCGCCGAACACGATCAGGTCGAAGGTGATGAACACGCTGATCCACACCAGCTTGCGGTACTTGTTGACGTCACTGGAAATCCAGACCATCGACAGCGGCAGCAGCGCGACGATCAGGGCGGTGATGGCCATCTGGGCCAGCGTGGTGTGATGCATGGTATTCCTGTCATGATGCGGCCGAAGATTCAGCCGGAAATTCAGCCGGAAGTTCAGCCTTGCAATGCCCGCGTCAGCCGATTGCCGACGCCTTCAGCAGCTTGCCGATGTCCTTCTTCATCTTCGACGGGTCGGGGTTCTTCGGGAAACGCATCATCAGGTTGCCGCGCGGGTCGACGATGTAGATGTGCTCTTCCACGTTGCCGCCCGCCTCCACCGGCAGCCATTGCCGGACCACGCCGGCGGGCGCGCGCAGCATCCTTGTACCGTCGTTTACGCGCATCAGCATCGTCTCGAGCGGCTGGTCGTCCGTGATCAGCCACACGCGCTCGATGCGGTCCATCTCCTTGCCCTGCATGGTGCGCAGCTGCCGCATCGTAAACAGCTGGTCCTGGCATGCCTGCCCGCAATCCGAGCCGCCCGCCTTCAGCATGATCCACTTGCCGTTCATCGATTGCAGCGTGACCGGATCGCCGGCCAGCGTGCGCGTGGCCATGGCCGGCATGGGGTGCTCGCGCGGGTCGATCAGCGTGCCGTAGTTGTTGCGCGCTGTCGGCTTGACCACGTAATACATGAAATACGAGGCCACGAGGGGCGCCGCGCACACGGCCAGCACCGCGAACAGCTTCCAGCGCCCGCGCGCCTTATTGATGGTTTTTTCTGCCACTGCGAAATCCGCTGATGATAAAGAACAGGAAGGCTGTCAGTGCCAGTGCATACCACTGGAACGCATAGCCGCGGTGTTTGTCGACCCCCAGGTCGGGTTTTGGCCAGCTGCGCAGCAGCACGCCCTCGCTGCCGTCGGCGGAGGTCTGCTCGAGCACGAACGGCTGCAGCTGCAGGCCGGTGGCGGCGGCGACCTGCGCCACATCGGCATTCTGCACGATCGCACCGGCGGCAAGCGCCGGCGCTTCGCCCAACTGCATCACGTGCCCGGCATTCGGCTTGGCCACGCCTTCGATCGTGACCGGGCCCTGCGGCGTGGGATAGGGCGCGATGCGCTGGCGGTCGGCAGCGTCGCGCGGCAGCCAGCCGCGCGCCACCAGCACGTGCATCGCCGTGCCTTCGATGCGCAACGGCATCAGCACGTAGAAGCCGGCGCGGCCGTCGTGCGGCCGGTTGTCCAGGTAGACCGGCCAGTCGACGAACGTGCCGGTGGCTTTCACGCGCCGGAACTGCGCCGTTTCCGGCGCAAGGGGATCCTTGCCCAGCACGAGCGGCGCAGCGGCGCTGCCGCCGGCAAGTTCGGTGGCCACGGCGATTTTTTCCTCGGCGCGGCGATCCTGCCATCGCCCCAGCGCGATGCCCAGCACGACCAGCAGCAGCGTCGCCACGAACGGCACGGTCTTAAAACGGAAAGCGATACGCATTACAATGAAGCTCCACCCTTCCGGCCTTTAGCCACCATGAAAATTTTCGTTGCCATCGCATTCATCCTGATCATCGGCAGCCTGGGCTCCGCGCTGTTCTACGTGATGCGCGGCAAGGGCGGCAATCCCCGCACCGTGCGCGCGCTGGCCTTGCGCGTGGGCTTCTCGATCGCCCTGTTCATCATCATCCTCGTGCTGAACCGGCTGGGCTATATCCAGCCGACCGGCATCCGCTGACGTAGCCGCACTCCAAACAATAAGCCGCAGCGGCTGCCCGCTGCGGCTTTCATTCCACCCAGGCCAAGGGGATTATAGCCTTGCCTTACAACCAATACACTACGACATAAAGTCCTAGCCAGACGACGTCGACGAAGTGCCAGTACCAGGCGGCGCCTTCGAAGGCGAAGTGGTTTTCCGGCGTAAAGTGCCCTTTCATGACCCGCACCAGCACCACCGTCAGCATGATCGCGCCCATCGTCACGTGGAAACCGTGGAAGCCGGTCAGCATGAAGAACGTGGAACCGTAGATGCCGGAGGTCAGCTTCAGGTTCAGCTCCTGGTAGGCGTGCATGTATTCGTAGACCTGGAAGCCCATGAACACCGCGCCCAGCAGCACCGTGGCGGCCAGCCACAGCGCGCACTTGGCGCGCTTGCCCGCCTGGATCGCGTGGTGCGAGATCGTGAGCGTGACGCCGGAGGTCAGCAGCAGCGCCGTGTTGATGGTGGGAATCGGGAACGGCCCCATCGTGGTGAAGCTTTCCACCACCCCGGCCGGGCCGGCATTGCCCCACTGCGCCGCGAAGTCCGGCCAGATCACCTTGTGGTCCAGATCGGCCAGCCATGGCATCGAGATCACCCGCGCATAGAACAGTGCGCCGAAGAACGCGCCGAAGAACATCACCTCCGAGAAGATGAACCAGCCCATCGACCAGCGGTACGAATGGTCGATGCGCTTGCTGTACAGGCCACCCTCGGACTCGTGGATCGCATCGCCGAACCAGCCGTAGAGCACTGCCAGCATGGCGGCAATGCCGAGCATGCAGACCAGCTTGCCCCATGAATGGTCGTTGACCCAGGCCGACGCGCCGATCATCGTCACCAGCATCGAGGTCCCGGCCAGCATCGGCCAGCGGGACGGGCCGGGCACGAAGTAATACGGTGCTTGCTTCGAATTCATCTTCATCTCCTCGCGAACTTTCGATTTTTTACGACTTCGATTTTTACGACTTCTTTTTTTACGACTGCTTTTTTACGAATGTTATTGCGACACCACGATCCTGACGATGGCGATCAATATGCCGATGAACACCGCGACGGCAATCAGCCCGGCCACGATCAGATGGATCGGGTTCAGCTTGGCCGTGTCCCGGTCGAAATCGCTTTTGCGGCGCAGCCCGACGAACGACCACAACACCGCCTTCAGCGAATACAGGAAGGACGGTTTGCGCCCGTTCACAACGTTGCAGCCTTGTCGGGCGCCTGGACCAGGCCGCCGATCTCGATGAACGTGTACGACAGCGTGATCGTCTTCACTTCCTTCGGCAGTTGCGGATCCAGGTAGAACACCACCGGCATCTGCTTCGCCTCATGCGCCTGCAGCGTTTGCTGCTTGAAGCAGAAGCACTCCACTTTCTTGAAATGCGGGGTGGCGCTTTGCGGCGCATAGCTCGGCACCGCCTGCGCATTCACCACGCGTCCCTGCGAATTGACCACTTCGTACACCACGGTCACCATCTCGCCCGGATGGACGGTGACGCTGCTTTGCGTGGGGCGGAACCGCAGCGTGCCCTGCACATTGCTGTCCAGCTCCACGGTGATGCTGCGCGACCGGTCGACCTGGGTGTTTTCCGGCGGCGCCACCGTGCCATCCTTCTGGGTCAGCACGTTAATGCCGAGCACTTCGCAGA
>DASVVD010000715.1:0-8562 GCA_036386715.1 Pseudoduganella sp. | reverse complement strand
TGCCCAGCTCGTCGCGGTTCTGGTCGACCAGCGAGACCTTCGCGGTCTTGCCGATGACGACTTCGCCACTGTCCGGCGTATCGATGCCGGCGATCATCTTGAACAGGGTGGATTTACCGGCGCCGTTCGGGCCGAGGATGCCCACGATCGCTACTTCCTCGACAACGCCGCCGAATGGATCCTGGAACTGGACCGCGGCCATGGTATTCCATGGAAAGGCAACTACAGCTCGTGGCTGGACCAGAAGCAGGCGCGCCTGCAACAGGAAGAATCCACCGAATCGGCGCGCCAGAAAGCGCTGAAGACGGAGCTGGAATGGTCGCGCCAGAACCCGAAGGCACGCCAGGCCAAGTCGAAGGCCCGCCTGGCCCGTTTCAATGAACTGTCCGAATACGAATACCAGAAGCGCAACGAGACGCAGGAGATCTTCATCCCTGTCGCGGAACGCCTGGGCAACGATGTGATCGAGTTCAAGAACGTGTCGAAGGCATTCGGCGACCGCCTGCTGATCGACAACCTGTCGTTCATCGTGCCGCCGGGCGCGATCGTGGGCATCATCGGCCCGAACGGCGCCGGTAAATCCACCCTGTTCAAGATGATCGCCGGCATCGATACGCCGGACAGTGGCGAAGTCGTCATCGGCAAGACCGCGAAGGTCTCGCTGGTCGACCAGAACCGCGACGAGCTGGGCAACAGCAAGACCGTGTTCGACGATGTGTCCGGCGGTGCCGACATGCTCTCCGTGGGCCGCTTCGAGATGCCGTCGCGCGCGTATCTCGGCCGCTTCAACTTCAAGGGCGGCGACCAGCAAAAGCTTGTCGGCAACCTGTCCGGCGGTGAACGCGGCCGCCTGCACCTGGCCAAGACGCTGCTCAAGGGCGGCAACGTGCTGCTGCTCGATGAGCCGTCGAACGACCTGGACGTGGAAACGCTGCGCGCCCTGGAAGACGCGCTGCTGGAATTCGCCGGCTCCGTGATGGTGATCTCGCACGATCGCTGGTTCCTGGACCGGATCGCCACCCACATCCTGGCCTTCGAAGGCAATTCGCAAGTCACGTTCTTCGACGGCAACTACCAGGAATACGAGGCGGACAAGAAGAAACGCCTTGGCGAGGAAGGCGCCAAGCCGAAGCGCATTCGCTACAAGCCGCTGACGAACTGAAAAACAGCCGGCCAAACAAAACGGACTCCCGAAGGAGTCCGTTTTTTATGCTCTTTCTTCTCTCACGAAGAAACCTTTTCCGGTGAGGCGGGCACAGGGACATTGGGGTTCGTTTCAAACCACCGTTGTCGCGCCCGGCCTCGATCGGTGCGCCAGCCCTTAGAAGCTGTAGCGCGCGTTCAGCGACACGGCACCCTTGCTGCGGCCCACGTCGATATCGTTCTTGCCGTAGTGCTCATATTCCAGCGACAGGGCGACTTTCTCGTTCACCGCGTATTCGGCACCCAGCGAGGCGTAGACCGCATTGCGGCTGCTGTCGCCGTTATAGGCGGCGGCCAGTCCGGTCGCGCTCACTTCATTCTTGTTGTGCGCCACGCCCAGCTTGCCGAACACGTTGACCTTTTCGGCCACCGGGTAGCTGGCCTTGCCCGCCAAGTAGTACGACTTGGAATCCGCCTCGGCACGGCCACTTGCGCCGTTCACCGAGTAAGCGTAATCGGACTTGCCGAAATCGGTATAACCGGCTTCCACGGCGAACATCGGGTTGATCTGGTAACCGGCGAAGAACTTGCCGCCGTATTCGTGATTGCTGTTGTCGACGCCGGAGGTGTCGTTGCGCAGGTCATAGCGGTGCTCGCTGACCACGCCGCCGATACCGACATACGGCGAACCGTCGGCAGCGTGGGCGGAAACGGCTCCGAAAGCGGCAGCGGAGGCAACGAGGGCAAGAAGGGTCTTTTTCATGATGGATCTCTCAGCAAAATGGTTGATTTCACGGGTGCTGCGGGATCGCTGTTCAGTTGGTGTGGAACCGCGATGAGACCAAGATAGCATCGGACATCATTTATAAAAGGTCCATTTCCGTAATAATTGTTAGCAGATGTAATGGCCATTGAAACGAAGGGAACGCCCCCAAACTGGCGGCGTTCCCTTAAAAAACCCTAATAAAGTGTTGTCGTGAAACGCTTTCAGCGAATCATGCGAAAGGTCAGGTTGACACGCAGGCCGCGCGGCCTGGTTTCCTTGTTGATCCCATGGCGCCAGTGCCGTTGCAGCACGCCGGCCATCAGCAGCAGGCTGCCGTCGGTCAGGTCCAGCTTCAGCGTCGACGGCTGTTTCTTGTGTTTCAGGATGAAGGTGCGCGTGGCGCCGAACGTCACCGAAGCAATGGCCGGCTCGGGACCGAGTTCGGGTTCGTCGTCGCTGTGGAAGCCCATGCTGTCGCGCTCGTTGCGGTAGCAGTTCAGCAGCACGCTGTTGAAGCGCTCACCGGTGGCGCTTTCGACGGCGCGCCGGATCTCCTCAAGCAGCGGCGTGAACGGCAACGGCTGGAAGGTGCGGCCGGAGTAGGTGTAGCTGGCCTCGCCATACCAGGCGGAAAGCCGCGGCTGCTTATGCGCCTTGCCAAACAGGAAAATGGTTTCTTCGCCCCACGCAATTTCGTCGAGCAGCCGGCGCAGCACCACCTCGTTCGGCATGGCGAGCGGCAGTTGCGCCAGGAACGACAGCCTGCCGTCCTCGATCGGTATCGGCTGCAGGGTGGCATCGGCAGAGAACAGGTCCATGCCATATGATAGAGCACGCCTCTGGCGCACTGTCGTTACAAGGAACCCTGATGGAAAAACGCATTTTCCTGGCCACGCTGGCGCTGGCAGGTACGGCACCCGCGCCGGCGATGACGAACAACACGAAAAATGTTCGCCGCGGCCCCACGCTGCTGACCGTCACCGGTGCCATTGCGCAAGCCAACCGCGGCAAGTTCGACCCGGTGACGGACCAGATGATGTTCAAGCAGAAGCTGTCGTTCGACAAGGCCTGGGTATTCGACTACGCGGGCCTTGCCGCGCTGCCTGCCGTGACAATCAGGCCCACGCTGGAATACGACAGCAAGGTGCACACGCTGGCCGGCCCGCTGCTGACGGATGTACTGAAAGCGGCCGGCGCCGCCGTTACCGACAGCAGCCGCATCACGCTGCGCGCGGTCGACGGCTATGCGGCCGCCATCACCGGTGCGCAGGCGCGCAGGCAGCGCTTCATCGTGGCGACGCAGATGGATGGCGCCCCGATGGCCCTCGGCGGCCTGGGGCCGCTGTGGTCGGTCTACGATGCGGACCGGGTTCCAGGGATGGCGTCAAAGCCCGTCGCCGAGCGCTTCGGCTCGTGTCCCTGGGCCCTGTATCACATCGATATTGCCTGAGCTGGCCTTATTGCCTGAGCTGCTTCAGGCGTAAGCCTCGGCCAGGCTCATGACGCGGGGGGTGAAGGTGACACCCACGTCGCCGAAGATCTGGGTGATCTGCGCCATGTTCGCTTCGCACTCTTCCACTTTCCAGCCCTTGAACAGGTCGGTGCCATCCTTGTGGAAATGCAGGTCGAGCACCTTGCCGCGGTCCTTGTGGGTGTAGGCGGAGCTGTGGGTTTGCTGGAAACCGGCGGCAGCCAGCGCTTCGAGCACGCCCTCGGGTGGATTGGCCGGGTCGGTGGCGAGATAGACGCCAAAGGTCTTGCCAGGCGGCTTGGCGGCGATATCGACTTCATAGATGCCGGGCGCCTTGGTCACGGTTGTGGACTTCAGAAATAACATAACGATCCCTTGTCCGGCGCGGCGCCGGGCGATAAGCGGTAAAAAGAGGGTCCAGCTTATTGCCTTCAGCCAATTTTGTCGATCTTTGCGCTTATATTTTTGCTGTGACGCAACGCTTTGCCACCAAGCCGACAAGATTGCGTTCGGGATAACCGTGTCGCTCAGGCTATCGTTTGACGACAGTTAGCAGGGCTGCTTGCGTGCCGCCAGTGCTGTTGTAGCCGGCACCAGCGCGCCATACAGCTTGCCGGTATCGGCATCCCATGCCGATACCGCGGCCTGCTGCCGCCGCACGGTCGCATAGTCGCCCCTGGCGATCGGGCCGGACAAGGCTCCGGCGGCGCCCATCCGGAACACGTTCGACAGCGATTCCTGCGCCAGCGGGCGCGCCAGTTCGCGCGCCACATCTTCCGGTATCCCTGCCGCCTGGTAAGCGCGCAGCGCGGCATCGAGCACCGTGACCAGATAATTGCTCGCAAACACGGCAGCGGCATGGTAGACGGTCTTGGCTGCCGGATCGATCGCCACCGGCCGCGCGCCGATTGCTTCCAGGGCGGGCACCAGCAGCGCCAGTGCTGCATGGCTGCCTTCAATGCCGCAGAAAGTACCGGCAAAGGCCGCCACGACGGCTTCGGGATCGGCGAAGCTGCGGATCGGATGCACGCTCGCCACCTGCGCGCCAGCCAGCCGGGCTGCCTCGAGTGCCCCGGAAGCCAGCGCACCGCTGCAGTGGAACACGATGGCGCCCTCCAGCGGCCGGCTGGCCGCGAGGGCGGCGCAGGCGGGCACGATCTGGTCGTCCGTCACGGCCAGCATGTACACGTCCGCCGCGGGCAACGTGTCGGCGGCAGTGAGCGCCAGGCCGGCGCCGATGAAGTCGACGCCGCGCTGCGCCGATGCCGGCGAGCGTGCCAGCACGCCGGCAATGTCGAACACGCCGGCCACCTGCCACAAGCGACCGAGCGTACGGCCGACGTGCCCGGCGCCGACGATCGACAGCCTGCGCATCAGAATCCCGATCCTGGCTGGCGCAGGAATTCCACTTCCTCGGGCGTCGACGTGCGGCCCAGGATCTCGTTGCGGTGCGGGAAGCGGCCGAACTTGCGGATCACGTCGCGGTGGCGCCTGGCAAAATCGAACATGCTTTCAAAGCCGGCACTGGAGGCGGCCAGCTTGTCGAACAGGATCACCGAACGGTCCTGCATCGACAGGTTCTCGGCATGCTCGAACGGCAGGAACGAGAAGGCGCGCTGCACTGGCGGCAATGTCTGGTTGGCGCCGGAATTGTCGATCGCCAGCGCCGCTTCCAGCGCCAGCGAATCGCCGGCGAACGCCTTCGGCGTGCCCCGGTAGATATTGCGCGTGAACTGGTCGAGCACGAGGATGCGCGCCAGCGCGCCCTGCGTGCCTTCGTCGTCCCACTGGCGCAGGCCGCCCGCCAGCGCATCCTCGACCGCATCGCCAAAGTGCCCGAACACCACGCGGTCGAAGGCATCGTCCTTGCGGAACCATTCCGGCCGCTGCGTGTTGTGGCCCTTCACGCCGATCGGCAGGAACCAGAAATCCAGTACGTCTTGCGATGTGACGAACATGATGTTTCCCAAAGTGTTTCTCAAACCCGGCCTCAGTTGCGGGCATGCGTGACCTGGAAGCCGTCCACGCCCTCGTAGTGCGCCATCTCGGCGGCCAGTTTGCCGAGCGGGGCGCCACTGCGCTTGCTGTGGGCGAGCGCGACGAAGCGCCATTCCATCCGCCCGCCTTCCAGCGCGATCATCAGGGAACCGCCGGCGATCTCGTAGCCGCGCTCACTGGCCATGGCGCGCAGGCGGTCTTCCGACGGCTCGTAGCCGGGCTTGAAGCGCAGCGTGATGGCGATCGCGTGGCGCGACGGCAACCAGGCTTCGATGCGCGACAGGTAGATCATCACCATCGCCGACAGCAGCGACAGCCCCATCGCGGCGGCATAGAACCCCACCCCGACCAGGATGCCGATCACCGACGAGGCCCAGATCGATGCGGCCGTCGTCAGGCCGCTGATGTTGAAGCCCTCGCGCATGATCACGCCGGCGCCCAGGAAACCGATGCCGGTGACGATGCCCTGCACCACGCGGGTCGGGTCGGTGGCGGCCAGCCCGGTCAGGCTGCCGCCGAACCAGTGCTCCGGGTAGCCGCCGATCACCGTCAGCGCTGCCGATGCCATGCAGACCAGGCCGTAAGTGCGCATGCCCGCGGCACGGCCATGGTATGAACGCTCGTAGCCCACCAGCATGCCGAGCAGCAGTGCCCCCAGCAGGTTCAGGAAAATGACGCCGTTCGTCAGCAGTTCGGTGGACGACCAGTAGGCCCCCAGCATGTCGCGCGTCATGTCACGCCTTCGGCGGCTTCTTCGTCAGCTGTTTTTCGAATGCCACGTCGAGCTTGCTGATGCGCCGTGGCGTTTGCGGCCCCTGTGCATTGACGAAGGCGACGAACTCGTCGAGTTCCATCGGCGCGCACAGGGGCGGCTGGCCCGGCCCTTCGGTCAGGAAGAAGTGGCCGCTGCCGGTGATCGACATCGACCAGCCCGGATTGCCGCTGCGCAGCTTGAGCCGGTCGACTGCATTGGATGCCCTGGTGGAACGGCTGCTCATAATGGTTCGGTCCTCATGTTGAGCCACGCCAGCGCGGTGCCGGTCACCAGCGGTGCCAGGCGTTCGCGCACGGTGGCATGGTAATCGTTCAGCCACGCGATCTCGTCCTCGCGCAGCAGGGCACGGTCGATGCAGCGCGTGTCGATCGGGCACAGCGTGAGCGTTTCAAAGCGCAGGAATTCGCCGAATTCGGTCGTGGCATCGAGCCGGTTCAGCACCAGGTTCTCGATCCGGATGCCCCACTTGCCCGGCCGGTAGATACCCGGCTCGATCGACGTGATCATGCCCGGCTCCATGGCCGTATGGGGCTCGGGCATCAGCGACGGCGTGATCGCATGCGGCCCTTCGTGCACGTTGAGGAAAAAGCCCACGCCGTGGCCGGTGCCGTGGCCGAAGTCCACGCCCGCCGCCCAGATCGGCGCGCGCGCGATCGCGTCGAGCAGCGGCGCGCGGGTGGCACGCGGAAAGCGGGTGGCGGATAAGGCCATCATGCCCTTCAGCACCAGCGTGAAATCGCGCCGGTGTTCGGCCGTGATGTCGCCGACCGGCACCACGCGCGTAATATCCGTGGTGCCGCCGATGTACTGGCCGCCGGAATCGATCAGCAGCAGGCCATCGCCCTCGATGACGGCGCATTGCCCCTCGGTGGCGCGGTAATGCATGATCGCGCCGTTAGACCGGTAGCCGGCGATCGTGCCGAAGCTGGGGCTGACGAAGCCCGGCCGGCGCGCCCGCGCGGCCGTGATGTGGCGGTCGATGTCCACCTCGTCGAGCGGCTCCTCATGGCGGCGTTCCAGCGCGCCCTCCAGCCAGCTGAAGAATTCGCACAGCGCGGCGCCATCCTGTTCCATCGTGGCGCGCACGTGCGCCGCCTCGGCCTCGGTCTTGCGCGACTTGGCGAACGTGCTCGGGTTGATCGCCTCCACCACTGTCACGTGGCCAGGCACGGCCGCGCGGGTGCCATGCGTGATGCGGCGCGGATCGAGCAGCAGTACGGTGCCGGGCGGCAGCTCGGCCAGCCCGATGGCGGCGCGTTCATACGGTGCGACAGTGATGCCGTCGGCCGTGAGCCGGGCCGCCAGCGATGGTTTGACCTTGCCCTCGGCAACGAACAGCGTGGCATGTTCCAGGCCGACCAGCGCATGCGAAACGAAGACCGGGTTGAAGTTGACATCCGATCCGCGCAGGTTGAACAGCCAGGCGATATCGTCCAGCGTGGACACCAGGTGGTGGTCCGCGCCCTGCGCCTTCATCGCGGCACGCACCGTGGCCAGCTTGGCGGCGCGGGGCGTGGCCGCATGCGGCGCCTTGTGTTCATACACCGGGTCATGCGGCAGGCCGGGCCGGTCGCTCCATACTTCGTCGAGCAGGTCTGCGTCGGTGCGCAGCGTGACGCCTTTGGCATCCAGCGCCCCCTGCAGCAGCCGGGCGATGGCCAGGCCCAGCACGGCGCCGTCGACGGCCACCACCTGCCCGGGCGCCAGCGTGGCGGCCAGCCAGCCGACATACTCGGTGCTGGCGCCGGAGGCGATCTTCATCAGCGCGACGCCGGTGCCGGCCAGTTCCGTTTCGGCCTGCGTCCAGTAGCGGCCATCGGTCCACACGCCGGCGAAATCCTGCGTGGCGATGAACGTGCCGACCGAACCGGTGAAGCCGGACAGCCACTCGCGCCCTTTCCAGCGCGGCGGCAGGTACTCGGACAGGTGCGGGTCGGACGACGGCACGATGACGGCGTCGACGCCGTGGCGGCGCATGGCCTGGCGCAGTGCGGCCAGGCG
This sequence comes from Pseudoduganella sp., assembly GCA_036386715.1. Taxonomy (GTDB): domain Bacteria; phylum Pseudomonadota; class Gammaproteobacteria; order Burkholderiales; family Burkholderiaceae_D; genus Rugamonas. The sequence continues at coordinate 408 of DASVVD010000715.1, read as the reverse complement.
GCTGGAAATGGTATCGGTCATGGTGGTATCTCTTGCCTGTGGAAGGGCAGCGTGGTCGACGCAATGATACCGCGATTGCAGCTCGTCAGTGACGGCCATACAATCATGCAATCTCCCCTGAAATGAAGGAACGCGGTGATACCGGAAGACATACGGCAGGAAATCATGCGGCGCCTCGCGGCGGCCGAGCGGGAACATGGCGTGCGCATCCTGCTCGCGGTGGAATCGGGCAGCCGCGCCTGGGGCTTTGCTTCGCCCAACAGCGACTACGATGTGCGCTTCATCTATGCCCATCCGCCGGACTGGTACCAGGCAGTCGACCTGGAAGAAAAACGTGATGTCATCGAATACCCGATCGTCGATGATATCGACCTGAACGGCTGGGACGTGCGCAAGGCATTGCGGCTG
>DASVVD010000714.1:0-1543 GCA_036386715.1 Pseudoduganella sp. | reverse complement strand
GTGCACCTGCTGCGCACGCTGGACGATGCCGCCAGGCTGGCGGCATCGCTGCGGCCCGGCGTGCGGCTGGCCGTGATCGGCGGCGGCTGGATCGGCCTGGAAGTGGCCGCCAGCGCGGTAAAAATGGGCGCGGCCGTTACGCTGGCGGAAGCGGCGGGACGGCTCTGCGAGCGCAGCGTGACGCCGGAAATTTCCGCGATCCTGCACCGGCTCCATGTGACGCAGGGCGTCGACGTCCGCCTCGGGGCGTCGCTGGAGCGGCTGCAGTGGGCCGCCGACGGCACCGCCACGCTGCACCTGGACGACGGCGCCGCGATCGCATGTGACGTGGTGGTGGCCGGCATCGGCCTGGTGCCGAACGACGCCCTGGCGCGCGCCGCGGGACTCGAGTGCAACGGCGGCGTGATCGTCGATGCCGCCTGCCGCACCAGCGACCCGCGCATCTTCGCGGCCGGCGACCTGGCCGTCGCGCCGAACAGCCGCTATGGCCAGCCGCTGCGGCTCGAATCCTGGCAGAACGCGCAGGAGCAGGGCATCGCCGCCGCGGAATCGGCGCTGGGCCTGCCGGTGCAGTACGACCCGCTGCCGTGGTTCTGGTCCCACCAGTACCACTGGCATATCCAGCTGGTCGGCGTGCCGGCCGGGCATGACGGCATGGTGGCGCGCGGCGACGCTGCCGGTGGCAACGGCCTGCTGTTCTACCTGCGGGGCGGCCGGCTGGTCGCGGCTGTCGGGATCAACGCCGCGCGCGAACTCCGGTTCGCGCAGCGGCTGATCCAGCGGGGCACGCCGGTGACGGCCGCCGTGCTGGGCGACGAAGCAGTGCCACTGTCGAAGATCTGACGCCGACCGGCCCGCCAAGCCCGCTTCGCCAGTCAGTCCTGCCGGCACGCACGCTGCGTCTGGCGGGGCAACTCCTTGAAGCGGGCCTCGTAGTGCGCGGAAAAGCGGCCCAGGTGGCCGAAGCCGAAATTCATGGCCGTGGCGGTCACCGATGCATGCGGATCGACACGCAGCCGGCTGTGTACCGCGTCGAGGCGCTTGTTGCGCACGAGTTCCATCGGCGTCATGCCGAAATGGCGCTGGCACAGGGCGTTGACGGACCGTACGCCCAGGCCGGTGGCCAGGGTCAGGTCCTGCAGCGAGATCGGGCCGCACAGGTGCCGGTCGATATAGGCGGCGATGGCATCGATCGCGGCCGCGCCGGTGCCCGTGCTCATGCCCGTTCCCTTGCCCGTTCCCTTGCCGTCATGGGCCGGCTGGCCGCCATCGGCCGCCATGGCCGGCGTGGGCGTGGCCATGGGCTCCGGCGACGGCTTGTGCAGCAGGATGAACGCGGCAATCGCCTGTTCGAGATGGGCGGTCCATTGCGCCGGCGATTGTCCATGTCCGATGCTGGCCAGCGCGGTCTGTACCAGCAGCTTCCATTGCTCGTCGAGCGCCTGCGGCAGCAGGAAACCAGGCTCGAAAGCGGTCTCCCCGGCACCGGCGCGGCATGCGGCGGCATCCAGCAGGCGGCGCGGCACCTTGACGATCATCTGCC
>DASVVD010000713.1:0-2972 GCA_036386715.1 Pseudoduganella sp. | reverse complement strand
ACTTACCGAGAAGCATGATTTCACGTTTGCCGATGGGCTGACGTCACTATACCGGAGTCGGGCGCCGGGCGCGACGCGGGTGGCGGGAATGCCACGGCGCGCGGGCGCGGCGCGGGGCTGCTACCATGCGCCGGTCGGACTGAAACGGAGGAAAAGGCAGCATGTGCGTCAATTATGTAACGGTGAAGCGCGATAGCCTGGCGCGTTTTGCCGCGCTGGACCAGCGGGTGCCGTTCGCGCCGCGCGGCGCATGGGAGCACGAAGTGTGGCAGGACTACGCGGCGCCGCTCATCGTGGCTGCGCGATCGACACCGTCCGGGCCGGCGGGCGCGAACCGCCGCTGCCTGGTGGGCAGCTATGGCATGGTGCCGCAGCACCGCCTGGCGCCGGGCAGCCGTGCCTATGCGACGATGAACGCGCGCATCGAAACGGTGGCTGAACTGCCGAGTTATCGCGACGCGTGGGCGCGCGGCCAGTTGTGCCTGTTGCCGATGGAACGCTGGTTCGAGCCGAACTATGAAAGCGGCCGCCATCAGCGCTGGTCGATCGGCCGCGCCGATGGCCTGCCGCTGGCAGTGGCGGGCCTGTGGCGGGCCTGGGACGAGCCGGACGGCCGCCGCGTCTGCTCGTTCACGCAATTGACCGTCAACGCCGACGCGCATCCGCTGCTGTCGCGCTTCCATCGCCCCGGTGACGAAAAGCGTGCGCTGGTGCCGCTCGATCCGGCGCAGTGGGACGCCTGGCTGCACTGCCGCGACCCGGAAGCGGCGCGCCGCATGCTGGTGCTGCCCGAACCGGGCCTGCTGGCGGCCGGACCGGAACCGCTGGCCGGTAGCGTCGAGCTGCAGCCGGAGCTGTTCTAGAGCACGGCAAGTTGGTCCGCCATTCCCGCCAGGGCAAACGTGGCCAGGCATTCATCCGCGGGTGCCGGTCTGCCGTAGAGATAGCCCTGGATCTCGTCGCAGCCGTTGGCGCGCAGCGAGGCGAGCTGGGCAGCGTTTTCGACGCCCTCGGCGATCACCCGCAACCCCAGGCTGTGCGCCAGCGCGATCACCGCGCAGGTGATCGCCAGGTCTTCGCTGTCGGCCGGCAGGTCGCGCACGAAGGCCCGGTCGATCTTCAGGGCATCGAGCGGGAAGCGCTTGAGGTACGACAGACTGGAATAGCCGGTGCCGAAATCATCGATCGACAGTCCGATGCCGGCCGCCTTCAGGCGCAGCAGGACACTCTCCGCCTCGGCAGGATCGCTCATCAGCATCGATTCGGTCAGCTCGAATTCCAGCGCGGACGGGTCGATGCCGGCGTCGCTTGCCCCGGCCAGGATCAGCTCCACCAGGTTTTCCTGCTGAAACTGCCGGGCCGACAGGTTGATCGCCACCGGCACCGGCGGCATGCCGGCATCGCGCCATGCCCGTACCTGGGCGCAGGCCGAGCGGATGACCCACGCGCCGACAGGCAGGATCAGGCCGGTATCCTCCAGTACGGGGATGAATTCGGCTGGCGATACGGTGCCGTGCGGCCCATGCCAGCGCAGCAGCGCTTCGAAGCCGGTCAGGCGACCGGACGCGATGTCCTGCTTGGGCTGGTAGACCAGCGCGAATTCGCCCCGGTCGAGGGCTTCCCGCAGACCCGATTCAAGCGTCATGCGGCGCGCCACGCGCTCGTTCATCGCGGGCTGGAAACGGCAGCGGCGTGCACGGCCGTTCTGTTTGGCGGCGTACATCGCGGTGTCGGCGTTGCGTACCAGGTCCGTGGCGGCCTCGCCGTCGCGCGGCGCCGCGGCGATGCCGATGCTGGCCCCGATGAAAACCTGCTGCCCGTCGAGCATGAACGGGCGATGCAGGTTGGCCACCAGTGCGTCGGCACAGGCGTCGACCGCCTCGTCCTGGTAGCCGGGCGGACAGATCACCGCGAATTCGTCGCCGCCCAAGCGTGCCACGAAGGCGCCCTGCGGCACGGCCCCCTGCAGCCGGTGCGTCGCCTCGATCAGCAGGGCATCGCCGGCCGCATGCCCGAGCGTGTCGTTGACGTTCTTGAAATGGTCCAGGTCGATGATCAGGAGCTGCACGGTGCCGCCCGAGGCCATCGTCGTCGCCAGATGGTCGCCGAATGCCGCCCGGTTCGGCAGTGCCGTCAGCGGGTCGTGCGTGGCGAGGTAGCGCAGCCGCACGCTGGTGTCGTGCCGCTCGACCGCATTGGCGAAGGTACCGGCCAGGCTGTCCAGGAAATGACGGTCGTGGTCGGTAAAGGCATCGTCATGGACACCCTGCACGGCCAGTACCCCGTACGCGGCGCCCCAGCGCAGCGCTATCTCCGCACGGCCAGTGGCGACATCCGCCCCATTGCCGGGCGTTGTCCCGACCTCCTGCGCGGGCCACGCCGCCACGCATGACGGACCATTCCCGCCGTGCTGCGACAGGACGGCGCGTTCGGCCTGCAGCCCGATCGCCGCCGCCCGCACCAGGAGCCGGCACAGCCGGTCATAATCGGTTTCGATCAACGCGCAGCGCGCGAACGCGGCCGTTTGCTCGTGCTTTCGTGCGTTGGCAAGCGCCTGCTGCTCACCGCGGCGGCGGTCGGTGATGTCGATCTCGATACAGATGTATTTTTCGATCTGGCGCGCGGAATTGAAGATCGGCACCACCGTGCGGCGGTGCCAGTGCGGACGTCCCGAGCGGTCGGCCAGGCGCACCTCGCAGGTCAGCGTGGCGCTGCCTGTCATCTCGCCACGCCGTGCCTCCGGCAGCTCACCGATCTGGTCGATCGTCATTGCCAGCAGGGCCTCGCGGGGATAGCCGGAGGCGGCCACATAGCGGTCGTTGGCCGCCACTATGCGGCCCGCCGGGTCCAGTTCGCACACGCTGCAGGCTTCGTCGAGCGCGCTCTTGTGCTGGATCAGGGTATCGATCAGCGTATCGATGCGCTGGTCGAAGCTGCTGCGGATACTGTGGGTGATGCGGTCGACCGCGCGC
>DASVVD010000712.1:0-2439 GCA_036386715.1 Pseudoduganella sp. | reverse complement strand
GCCGAGCACTTCCGCGACAAGGGCCAGCACGTGCTGCTGATCATGGATTCGCTGACGCGCTACGCGATGGCGCAGCGCGAGATCGCCCTGGCGATCGGCGAACCGCCGGCCACCAAGGGCTATCCACCTTCGGTGTTCGCCAAGCTGCCGGTGCTGGTGGAGCGGGCCGGCAATGGCGAGGTGGGCGGCGGTTCGATCACGGCCTTCTACACCGTGCTGACGGAGGGCGACGACCAGCAGGATCCGATCGCCGATTCGGCCCGCGCCATCCTCGACGGCCACATCGTGCTGAACCGGCGCCTGGCGGAGGGGGGCCACTACCCCGCCATCGACATCGAACAGTCGATCAGCCGGGCCATGCACTCGATCACCTCGCACGAGCACCAGAACCAGGCGCGCCGCCTGAAGCAGCTGTTTTCCATGTACGAGCGCAGCCGCGACCTGATCGCCGTGGGCGCCTACACCCCGGGCACGGACCCGAAGCTCGACCAGGCGATCAAGCTGCACGACCGGATCGAGCATTTCCTGCAACAAAAGATCACCGAGCGGGTGGATATGGCCGAGAGCTTGGGCCAATTGACCACCCTGTTCGACTGATTGGAAAAACGGCCCGGTCCCTATAATTTCCCATCATGGCCTCGACATCCCAACTTGAAACCCTGATCGACATGGCGCAGTCCGAAACGGACGACGCGGCCAAGCGGCTGGGCGCGGCATTGAAAGCCGTCAGCGATGCGGAAGCAAAGCTCAGCATGCTGATCGGCTATCGCGACGAGTATGCCCGCAAGTTCCAGGAAAACCAGCAGGCCGGCATCACGCCGATGGCCTACCGGAATTTCCAGGCGTTCATGGACAAGCTCGACAGCGCGATCCATGGCCAGGAGGACATCGTGCGGCAGTCCATGAAGCGCGGCGAGCACGAGAAGGCCACGTGGCAGGCGGCCGAGCGCAAGCGCGTGTCGTATACCACGCTGCGCGACCGCGAGGAAGTCAAGCAACAGAAAGTGGAAGCCAAGCGCGACCAGAAGGCGATGGACGAGCATGCCTCGCGCCAGGCCTTCTTCCGGCGCTGATGCCGCCCGATCCTTGCGGGGTTCCTCCCGCTGATTCCGCGCCAACACGCCACGCTCCATTCTCCAAGCTCATTATCTAAGCTCAATATCCGAGCTCAATATCCAAGCTCAATATCCAAGGCGGCCTCATGCAGACCCAGTCGATCCAGAACCAGCAACCGAACAAGCCGCAGGCGCCGAAGAGCGCGCCGCTGCCGAATAACGACTTCAAGCAGGCGCTGTCACTCGAATTCGAGCGGGCGCCCGTCTGCGCCGCGCCGGAACAGCCGGCGCCCCCGTCCACCCAGGCCAAGCCGCCAAGGAATGCCCAGGGAGCCAAGCCGGCACAGCAGCCACAGAACGCCAGCCAGGCCGAGGCCAACCAGGCCGGCCAGGCCGCCAATGCCGCACCGGCAACGAACGACGCCTCGGCCAAGCCAGTGACGGCCCAGGCGCCGGCGGCCGACGAGACCGCGGAAAGCACGGAGGCGGCCACCGCCGCAGGCGATCCGGCCGCCGGCATGCTGGCGATGCTGGCCGCGTATGGCCAGCTTGCCACGGCCAGGGCCGAGCCCAGGGCCGAGCTGCCCGCTACCGATACCGGTATCGATACCGATGCCGCCGCGCTGGCGGCGCTGCAGGCCGATGGCACCGGCAAGGGCGCCACGCTGGCCGACCTGGCCGCCGACGCACGTGCCGGCAAGGCACTGGCCGATGACACGTCGGGCACGTCCTCCCTGCAGGACGCGCTGGCGGAGAACGCCGCGACCCGGCTCCTGAAACCCGACGCCGGCGCAACGCTGGCCGCCGACCGGAAGGCCGGCGATTTCGCCGCGAAACTGGCCGCGAATGTGGCCGATGCCGCCCCCGTTGCGCAACCGGTTGCGCAGCCCGCCGCGCAGGCGCTGGCGGCCACCGTGCAGGCCGCCAACGCCGCCGCGGCCAGCGCGCTGCAGGCGCGCGTGGGTTCCAGCGCATGGGAGCAGCAGCTGGGCCAGAAGGTGGTGTGGATGGTGGCCGGCGGCGACCAGAGCGCTTCGCTGACGCTGAACCCGCCGGACTTGGGGCCGCTGCAGGTGGTCCTGAACGTGTCGAACGATTCCGCCACCGCCACCTTCACGGCGCACCAGGCGGAAACCCGCCAGGCGATCGAGAATGCGCTGCCCAAGCTGCGCGAGATGATGAGCGAGAGCGGCATCTCGCTGGGGAACGCCAGCGTCAATGATGGCAGCGCCGGACAGCGCCAGGCGCATCATGATGCAGGACAGCAGGGCAATGGACGCGCCGGAACAGGTGGCCAGGATCGCAACGGCAGTGCGGCCGACGCCGAAGCGCGGGTAGCGGCACGGCCGGTACGCGCCGGCGAGAACCGCGCTCTGGTCGATAC
>DASVVD010000711.1:0-2853 GCA_036386715.1 Pseudoduganella sp. | reverse complement strand
GGTGCCGTAAAACGGCCGGGTGCCCGTCAGCATCTGGTAGAGCACCACGCCGGCCGCGAAGATATCGGCGCGGCCATCCACGGCCAGGCCCTGGAACTGCTCGGGCGCCATGTACGACGGCGTGCCGACCACGGCGCCCACCTGCGTCAGTGTCGAGGCTTCCAGCCTGGCGATGCCGAAATCGGTGATCTTGACCTGGGCATCGGCGGCCACCAGGATGTTGGCGGGCTTGATGTCGCGGTGCACCACGCCCCGCCCGTGGGCATAGTCCAGCGCGCGCAGCAGCTGCGCCATGCAGGCCATGGCGGCGTTCAGGTCCATCGGCACGCCGTGCGCCAGGAAGGCCGTCAGCGGCGCGCCGTCGACATATTCCATCGCGATATAGGCGGTAGCGCCATCTTCGCCGGAGTCGTACACCGTGACGATGTTCGGATGCAGCAGGCGGCCCGACGCCCGGGCCTCGTTGCGAAAGCGTGCCGCCAGCTCGTCCGCCTGCGCGCCATCGAGGCATTCGCGGCGGATCGTCTTCAATGCCACCGTGCGGGCAATGCGGGCGTCGAACGCCTTGTAGACGACCCCCATCGCTCCCGTGCCCAGCACGCCTTCGATCCGGTACCTGCCAATGCTTTGTGCCATGGTTTCCTGATTGACCTTACTCGTCGAGCATCTTCATCGCGCTGGCGAGGCTGGTGCGCATGCGGTTGAACGAACGGCCCAGCGCGCCCAGCTCGTCGCTGCCCCGCGCATCGACTTCGTCGGCCTCGAAATTGCCCATGCTGACCTGGTCGGCCACGGCGGCCAGCCGCCGGATACGGCGCGTGACGAACAGGTGCACCATCACGTTCAGCGCGATGAACACGGCCACGAACACGCCCAGCAGCGAGAGCATGAACGTGCGAAAAATGTCGTTCGCGCGCTGCAGCGGCACTGTCATCGGTACCGAGACCACCTGCGCGCCGATGATTTCGTTCAGCTTCCAGCCGAAGCCGTTGTTCGGCCCATAGATATCGACCATCGTCTTCGGTGCCTCGGCCGCCGTGGTGTGGCAGGCCAGGCAGGCCGGGTCCCTGATCTGCATCGGCCGCGCGATATACAGGCTGCGCCCGGTCGGGGTGTCGCGCTCGCCGGTGAATTCCTTCAGGTCCGCGCTGCGGCGCAAGGTCTGCACGATGTCCGCTTCCCAGTCGGAGGCCTTGTCGCGCAGGTTGGTGGGATTCAGCGTCGCTTCCTTGTAGGAGAACTCGGGATACGACTTGAGGATCACGTTCATGGTTTCCACCGCCGAATACGACGGCACCGACTGGGGATGGAACTGGTATTTCATCTGGTTGCGCAGCAGCGGCGCGATCTGCCCGGCCGTGTAGCCGCGCACGCTCATGGCCGCCTCCATCAGCAGGCGCGCGTTCTGCAGCGTTTCCTGGCGCGCGCTGTGCTGCAGCAGGCGGTCGGCCACGAAGCCGGCCGCGATGAAGCCCACGGCGAAAAGGGACACGAACACGAGATTGAATCTTGCGGCGATTGAAAGTCTCATGGCGCTCCTCGTGGTCTTCGTCCGCGTCAGAACAGTTCACCCGCCGGCCGCCGTGCCGGCGGACGCAGCACGGGCCGCCAGTCGGCACTGTCGCCCAGCTCGGCGGCAAGCTCGCGGCGGAACGCCCCGTCGCCCAGACGCGGCCGGAACCTGGCCACGAAACCCTTGCGCAGCGGCGGCGGCGCGCGCAGCCAGTCGGCCACGTCGGCAAACGCCGCATCGCGCTCCTTCACCAGCGCCACCCTGCCGGCCTTCGGCGCCACGTTCGCCGGCGCCAGCGCATCGCGGAACGCCGGCGGCAACGCGGCCAGGAAATCGGCCGCGGGCCTGCCGACGAAAGGCTTGCCCGCCACGAAGGTACCGTACTGCTCGGTGGCCAGCCTGACCGGCGCGCCCGGCTTGCCGCCCGCCGGCGCAAGCTGCTGCCCGCCCTCCTCGGCAAACACCGCCGCGTTCGCGCCCTGGCTGCGCACGATGGTCACGCCCGCCGGCAGGGTGACCGCCAGCGTGGGCGCCATCACGCGCGCGCCGGCTTGCCCGGCCGCCGCGGCGCCTGCCTTGATGGCCACCTTCGCCCAGCCCTCCAGGAGCGCGATCTCGATGCCGCCGCTCGCCGTGCCGGGAAGCCTGGCCAGCAACAGGCGCGTAGCCGGGCCCAGCGCCAGGATCGCGGGCCCCGCCTCGACCTGCGCGCCGCCGCCCGCCGTCTCGAGGATGTCGTCGGCCTGCACGGCGATGCCGGCGGCGGCCCTGTACAGCACGGCGCCACGGATCAGCCGCACCGGCCCTTCGGCCATCGTGAGCACGGCGGCCGGCGCGGGCGGCGCTGCCATGCACGGCCGGGCCGCGCAAAGCAGCGGCACTGTGAGCAGCAGCGGAACCAGCGGCGGCAGCAGCGGCAGCAGCGGCGGCAGCGAAAATGGTGGAAAGAGGCGTCGCATGCCGGACCGCTAGTTGATCTTCACCAAAGCGCCCTCGACGGTCAATACGCCGCCAGCCTTGACGGACATCATGCCATCGGCCTCGATGGCGATCTGCGCCGACTTGATCGTGATCTTGGCCGGCTCGATCTTGACACTGCTGCCGCCCACCTTCAGTTCGATCGACGTGCCCGCCTCGACCACGATGGTCTGGCCGACCTTGACCTTCTGGTCGGCATCGATCTTCACGGTCTGGCTCTTGTTGACGGTGCGCGTTTCGTCGCCCTTGATGGTGCTGGCCAGGTTGTTGTCGATCGCGATGGTTTCGTCATTGACCACGTGCAGCTTGCGGTCGTTGCCCACGTCGATGCTCTGGTCGTGGCAGATGGCGACAGTCTGGTC
>DASVVD010000710.1:0-2243 GCA_036386715.1 Pseudoduganella sp. | reverse complement strand
GCCGGTCACCGTGACGCTGATCGTGTTCGTCATCTGGATGAACATCACGACGCTCTTTGCGATCATTCCCAATGCCGCATGGGGGCAATGGAACAAGGTGATGAAGATCATGCTGATGACCTTCGTGGTGATGATGGTCATCCGGAAGCGCGAACATGTGCGTCAACTGATATGGGTACTGGTGATCTCGCTGGGCTACTACGGCGTCAAGGGCGGGATTTTCACGGCCCGCAGCGGCGGCAACCAGCGCGTCTGGGGTCCACTCGGCACGTTCATCGGCGACAACAACGCGCTGGCGCTTGCCCTGATCATGACGATCCCGCTGATGTATTACCTGATGCACGAGCTGCCGAAGCGGTGGATGCGCCACCTGATGCTGATCTCGATGGGCCTGTGCGCGCTCGCCGCGCTGGGCAGCTATTCCCGCGGCGGCGTGCTCGCCATTGTCGCCATGCTCGCCTTCATGTGGAAGAAGAGCCGGCACAAGATGGTCGGCGCCGCACTGCTGGTGATGCTCGTACCGCTGGCACTGCTGTTCATGCCCGACCAGTGGGGTGCACGGATGGATACGATCGCCGAGTATGAATCCGACGGCTCTGCAATGGGCCGGATCAACGCATGGCACATGGCATTCAACCTGGCCTGCGACCGCTTCTTCGGCGGCGGCTTTTCCATGTACGAACCGGTAACGTTCGCGATGTACGCGCCGGATCCGTCGGGAGTGCACGCCGCCCACAGCATCTACTTCCAGGTCTTGGGCGAGCATGGGTTCATCGGCCTGGCACTGTACCTGATGCTCGGATTGCTGACATGGCGTAACGCGGCGTGGATCGTCCGGCACGGCCGCGACCATGCGGACCTGCAATGGGCCACTTCGCTGGCCGCCATGATCCAGGCAAGCCTGATCGGCTTCGCCGTGGGTGGCGCCTTCCTCAGCCTGCTGTACTGGGATGTGCCGTACTACCTGATGGTGGCCATCATGGTTACCCGTGCCGTGGTGCAGCGCCATCCCGGCACATCGCCGGCACCCGTGTCGCGTGTGCGCCACCGCCTTCCACCAGTCGCTCCCAACGTTGAGTCGCCACAAGGGAGGAGCGCCGGGTCGGAGGTTAAATGAAGCGATGAACAATCGCTTACTCAAATCTTCCAGGGAACTGGGCTGGTTCAACACCCTGATCTACGGCGTGGCGCGCCTGCTGCAGAAAGTCCCGCTGCGGCATACCCGATTGCGCCTGCACCGCTATTACTTCATCGCGCAGCGCGTTGCTGCGAATCCTGGTCGGCCAGGATGGGGCCGGGCGATCCAGGTCCGGCCGCTCTCGGTGCTCGGTGAAGTGCCATGGGGTTATCCGCGGCCGCGGGATGTGCTGGCGGAACGTTTCCGCCAGGGCGGTCATAGCCTGGCGGCCTGGCGCGGCAACGAACTGGCGGGATTCCTCTGGTACCAGTTCGGTGCCTATCGCGAAGATGAAGTACGCGCCCGCTACTGTCTTGCATCGCCTCTTTCGGCGTGGGACTACGACGTGTTCGTGCAGCCGCACCTGCGCCTCGGCCCCACCTTTTCCCGCTTGTGGGAGGAAGCCCACCTGCGCCTGCATGCCCGCGGCGTGCGCTGGACATGCAGCCGTATTTCGGCCTTCAACCCCGATTCGCTGCGCTCGCATGCGCGCCTGGGCGCGGTACGGCTTGGCAGCGCGACATTCCTGGCGATAGGTCGATGGCAGTGCATGCTTGCCTCCCAGGCACCGTACCTGCATTTCTCGTTCAGTGCGGAGTCGGTTCCGCAGCTGCGTTTCAACACCGATGCGCTGGAACACGCGCCAAGGCAGGATCCCCTATGCCATCCAGGCCAACCCTGATGATCGCGTTCGTGCTGTGTCACGGCGCCGTTTATGCCGCTACCGATTGCCCTGCCTTCAATAACACTGTTTCCGGCGGCGATTACACCAATGCCGGGGATCGTCAAAAGCTCGAAGTCGTCGAGCGCTTTCACTTTACACCGCAGGTAGAGCGGCTCGAACGTGGCCAGTCCGGCTATCTCGCCGACGACATCGGCTATACCCTGCAGCATTTCGCCAACCACCATCGTGCGCTCACATCGCTGGCCCGGCTGACGCTGCGCGAAAAGGCGCCGCGTCCCAAGGGGGCAAAGTACTCGACGGAATGCTATTTCAACCGTGCCATCCGTTTTCGGCCGGACGATTCCCGGGTCCGCACGATCTTCGGCGGCTACCTGCTGGCGC
>DASVVD010000709.1:0-1506 GCA_036386715.1 Pseudoduganella sp. | reverse complement strand
GTCCTTGCGCGATTGCGTGGTGGCGGCCGTCCATGGCGGCAATATCCGCGTGTACTCGAGCGAGGATCTGGTCGGCGTGGAAGTCGGCGGCGCGGTCAAGAACGTGCTGGCGATCGCCACCGGCTGTGCCGATGGCATGGGCCTGGGGCTCAATGCACGCGCCGCGCTGATCACGCGCGGCCTGGCCGAGGTGACGCGCCTGGGCACCACGCTCGGCGGCAACATCGAAACGTTCATGGGCCTGACCGGCATGGGCGACCTGATCCTCACCTGCACGGGCGACCTGTCGCGCAACCGCCGCGTGGGCCTGGGGCTGGCCCAGGGCAAGGCGCTCGAGACGATCGTGGCCGAACTGGGCCACGTGGCCGAGGGCGTACCATGCGCCAAGGCCGTGCGCGAACTGGCCGCCCGGCTGGGGGTCGACATGCCGCTCACGAATGGCGTGGCGTCGATGCTGTTCGACGGCGTGAAGCCGGAAGCGCTGGTGGCACGGATGCTGGCCCGCGATCCCCGCGATGAGACACTCGCGCCCACTTCCAAGTGACGTTTGATCCAATGACGTTTGATCCAATCGAGGTCGCCGTCTGAAAGGCATGGATAGACTTGACGGGGTCGTTTGCCCGTTCGCTCTCCATGCCCATTTCCTTCTCCAGCAAGCCCGGCAGCAAGCCTGGCATCAAGCTTGATCTCGGGCTTTCCAACGCACTGGCCATCGCCCGGGCCGGCTTCGCTGTGCGCCGCCTGTTTGCCTTGCCATGCTTGGCCGCTACCAGCCTGCCACTGAACCACCTGCCACTGAATCACCTGCTGCCGACCGCGCCGGTGCGCGCCGGCCTGCCTGCCGTTCCCGCCCAACCGCTGACCACCATTGGAGTACTCGTATGGAACTACGCCATCCATGGCGCCTGGACTTTCAGACGGCAGCGGAACTGCAGCCGCAACCGAAGCCGGCCCCTGTCGTCAGCCTGGTGCTGCCCTGCTTTAACGAGCAGGAAGTGCTGCCCGAAACCACGCGCCGGCTGATCGCGCTGCTGGCCCGGCTCGAAGCGGAAGGCCGCGCCGCGCCGGGCAGCGCGATCTACTATGTGGACGATGGCAGCAGCGACGGCACGTGGCGCCTCGTCGCCGAATACGCGGCGGCGTTTCCAGCAGTGTGCGGCATCAAGCTGAGCCGCAACCGCGGCCACCAGAACGCCCTGCTGTGCGGCCTGATGACGGCGCCGGGCGACGTGCTCGTGAGCCTTGATGCCGATTTGCAGGACGACCTCGAAGCGATTCCGCGCATGCTGGATGCCTACCGCGCCGGCCATGAAATCGTGTATGCGGTGCGCTGCCGCCGCGATGCGGACAGCTTCTTCAAGCGCATGACGGCCGAAGGCTACTACCGCCTGCTGGCGCTGCTGGGCGTGCAGGTGCAGTTCAACCATGCCGACTTTCGCCTGATGAGCCGCCGCACCATCGAAACCCTGCGTGGTTACGAGGAAACGCACCTGTTCCTGCGCGGCC
>DASVVD010000708.1:0-3117 GCA_036386715.1 Pseudoduganella sp. | reverse complement strand
CGACGGCGTCATCGTCGAACGCTACGTGTCGCTGGTCAATTGCGGCGTGCGCGTGCCCGCCTTTATCACGGGCCTGACCGGCATCACGCAGCGCATGGTCGACACGGCGCCGCCGGCGCACGAGGTGGTGCCCCGCCTGCTCGAGTTCATCGGTGCCGATGCGCTGGCCGCGCACAACGCCAGCTTCGACGAGAAGTTCCTGCAGGCGGAAAGCCGGCGCCTCGGCCTGGCGCCGGCCCACGTGGGCACCGTGTGCTCGCTGAAGCTGTCGCGCCGCGTCTATCCGGCGCTGTACAGCTACAAGCTGGGCAACCTCGGCAGCCAGCTCGGTATCGCGTTCCGCGGCACGGCCCACCGCGCCGAGGCCGATGCCGAAGTGGCCGCCGAGGTGCTGCTCCACATCGGCCGTCACCTGGCGGCGCACTACGGAATCGCCGCCGTGGAGCCGGCGCTGTTAATGTCGGTCAACCGGTTGGCCGCCGCCAAGGTGTCCGCGTTCCTGCGCAAGCAATCCGCGGCAACCGCCACCCCGATCCCTCCCGGCGCGCCAAGCGCCGCCTGACCCCGCCTGCCGCTGCCTGACGCCGCCGCGCGGCTACGCCTGCCGGCCGCTTCCGCCGTCCTGGCACGCTTTTCCGCGCGGCGCGTCATGCCGCATCAATCTTTCCCATTCGCTACGCCGCGACGACAAACCGGACTGGCGATTGAGACTGCGCAAACGCTATCCGCCACCATTTATTAAGATTCAGGCAACACCGACGTGCTGGAATGGGGAGCTCGCATGGACAACCGTTACTCGAGCAAAGATGTCGACGCGTACACGTGGTATCGCGAAGCTTCGGAGAAAGGCAATGCATATGCGCAATTTAATCTGGCGTTGATGTACAAGCGGGGCAAGGGCGTCCGGCACGACGACGAAGCGGCATTCGTCTGGATGCGGCTGTCGGCGTTGCAAGGCATTGCGTTTGCCCAGAACCACCTGGGTGCCATGTACTACAACGGCGCCGGCACCAGGCCGGACGATACCGAAGCCGTATCCTGGTTCCGCATGGCCGCCCGGCAGGGCGACGCCTCGGCGCAGCAGAACCTGGGCCTGATGTACCGCAAGGGGCGCGGCGTGCCGCGCAACGATGAAACCGCGCTGATCTGGTTCTGCCGGGCCGCCGAACAGGGCGTTGCCAGCGCCCAGGCATTGCTTGGCGAAGCCTATGCGCAGGGGCTGGGCACGAAGCGCAATTTCCAGCTTGCGCTGGCATGGTTCCGCAAGGCCGCGCTGCAGGGCGACGCCACGGCGCAACTGAACCTCGGCCTGATGTACCGGCGCGGCCATGGCGTGCCGCAATCGGACACGCAGGCGGTGGCATGGTACCGGCAGGGCGCCGCCCAGGGCATGGCTTCCGCCCAGCGCCACCTGGGTGTTGCCTATGCCGAAGGGCGCGGCGTCGCGGTGGACCTGGAGCGGGCATGCGCCTGGCTGCGGCGTGCCGCCGAGCAGGGCGATATCGATGCCCAGTTCAACATGGGCGTCATGCTGTCGAACGGCCATGGCACGCACAAGGACGAAGTGCTGGCATTCGACTGGTACCAGCGCGCCGCCAGTGCCGGACACATCCTCGCGCAATACAACCTGGGTGGCATGTATGCCCATGGCCGTGGCGTCACGCGCGATCCGGCCGAGGCGCTGGCCTGGTACCGCAAGGCTGCCGACCAGGGCGCCGCGAACGCGCAGTTCAATGTCGGCGTCATCTATGCCAACGGCCACGGCGTGCCGAAGGATGAAGCGCGCGCCGTGGCGTGGTACCGCAACGCCGCCGACCAGGGCGATTCCAGCGCGCAGAACAACCTGGGCGTGATGTGCGCGAACGGGCAAGGCGTGCCGCAGGACGATGCCGAAGCCGTGCGCTGGTATCGCCGGGCCGCCGAGCAGGGCCATCCGCTGGCCCAGTACAACCTGGGCGGCATGTATGCCGGCGGCCGCGGCGTGGAGCGCGATCCCGTGCTGTCGTACATGTGGATCTCGCTGGCGGCCGAAGCCGGTGATGTCACCGCCTGTAACAACCGCAAGCTGATCGAGTGCAAGCTGACGCGCGAGGAAATCGGTTCGGCCCAACGGATGACGCGCCGCTGGCGCGAGGCCCACCGCGTCTGAGCGGCAAGGCCGGGCGGCACCGCGTTCGCCGTGCCGGTCGCGCTTGGCCGACCGCTGTCGTGCTGACCGATGTCGTGCCGACCGATGCCGTGCTGACCGATGCCGTGCTGACCGATGTGTGCCGACCGCAGCCGTACCGACCAAATTATGTCCGCCGCGAGGCGTCGCGGAACCTTTCATATTTGCCATGGATCGAGCTATGATCGACAGCCCGCCGCGGTTCGCCACGAGGCGGGCATTCACTCACAAGGAACTCCATGCATCGCAAACGCGCTACCCTCGCAACTCTCGCCGGTATCACTGCGGCATTGCTGGCCGGTACCGCCAGCCAGGCGCTGGCCCAGGCCTGCGCGGCCGGCTCGCCGCTGACCTATCCCGTCACGCAGAAGGTCGACCAGCGTGACGACTACCACGGCACCATGATCGCCGACCCCTACCGCTGGCTGGAAGACGCCAACAGCGCCGAAACCAAGGCGTGGGTGATCGAACAGAACAAGCTCACGCAAGGATTCCTGGGCCGGATCCCGGAACGCGCGGCGATCCGCCAGCGCCTGACGCAGCTGTGGAACTTCGAGCGCTACTCGGTGCCGTTCAAGGAAGGCGGCCGTTATTTCTACAGCCGTAACGACGGCCTGCAGAACCAGGCGGTGCTGTACACCCTGAAGACGCCGGACGACCAGCCGCGCGTGCTGCTCGACCCGAACACGCTGGCGGCCGACGGCACCGTGGCGCTGGCCGGCCTGGCCATCAGCCCTCAGGGCAAGCACCTTGCCTACAGCACGGCCGCCTCGGGGTCCGACTGGAACGAAATCCGCGTGCGCGACATCGATACCGGCAAGGACACGTCCGACCACATCAAGTGGGTAAAGTTCTCGAGCACGGCCTGGGCCCATGACGGTGCCGGCTTCTATTACAGCCGTTACGACGCGCCGGCCGAAAGTGCCAGACTGGCCGGCATCAATTACTTC
>DASVVD010000707.1:0-1734 GCA_036386715.1 Pseudoduganella sp. | reverse complement strand
CCGCAAGCCTGATCCCGCAGGCGTCAATTTTGCCGAACTGAAGATCCCAGCGCCGGCCCGACCGCGCGTCGGCCATGGAACCATTGCGTTACACTGAGGCGTCACAATCGAAGGGCGGCAATGGATCAACCTGTAGCGGTTTTCGGCGAAGCACTGGTGGACGATTTCAGCAGCCAGCGGGTGGTCGGCGGCGCGCCGTTCAACCTGGCCCGGCACCTGGCCGGCTTCGGCCTGCCCGTCACGATGGTCACCCGTATCGGCAACGATGCCAACGGTGCCCTGGTGCGCAATGAGTTCACGCGCTTCGGCATGGCCGAAACCGGCTTGCAGACCGCCGCCGGCGAGCCGACCGGCAGCGTGCACGTGGAAGTGGGATCGAACGGCAGCCACCGCTTCACGATCGTGCCCGACCAGGCCTATGACCACATCGACGGCGCAGCGGCGCTGGCCGCGGTGCAGGCCGCCCGTCCCGGCATCTTCTGTTTCGGCACGCTGGCGCAGCGCGATGCCGTCTCGCGCGCCGCATTGCACGGCCTGCTGGAACAGACCGAAGCGGTGCGTTTCCTCGACCTGAACCTGCGCGCCGGCCAGGTCGACGAGGCGATCGTGTTCGATTCGCTGCAGCAGGCCGATATCGTCAAGGTCAACGAAGAGGAATTGCAGCAGCTGTTCAAGTGGTACTGCCACACTTGCCCGGACACGGTGAACATGGAATGCATCTCGGTCGATACCGAGTGCCGCGCGATGATGCACAACTTCTCGCTGTCGGCGCTGGTGGTCACGATGGGCGCGCGCGGTGCGCTCTACCTGTCGGCGGACGGCGCGCACCTGGCCGACCACGGCACCGGCAGCAGCACATGCTTTGTCGATTCGGTGGGAGCGGGGGATGCGTTCAATGCGGTGTTCCTGCTGGGCCGGCTGCGCGGCTGGACGATGGAACGGACGCTGGCGCGCGCGAATGCGTTCGCGGCGGCTTGCTGCGGCCACGCGGGCGCGGTGCCGCAGGAGTTGTCATGCTATGCCCGCTGGCAGGCGCAGTGGGCAAGCGAGGACGCCTCGGCATCAGGCAGTGCCTGAAGCGTCCGTTCGATATCAGTGCGCCTCGTCGGCAGGCGCCATCTGCGTCTGCAGGTAGTTCTGGATGCCGACCTTGCCGATCAGGTCCAGCTGCGTTTCCAGGAAGTCGATGTGTTCCTCGGTGTCTTCCAGGATCAGCAGCAGCAGGTCGCGCGACACGTAGTCACCCACTTTTTCCGCCTGGGCGATGCCTTCCTTGACCGTCACGTGGGCGCCGCGTTCCAGCTTCAGGTCCGCTTCGAGCATTTCCTGGGTGTTTTCGCCGATCAGCAGCTTGTGCAGCGCCTGCAGGTTGGGCAGGCCGTCCAGCATCAGGATGCGGTCGATCAGCTTGTCGGCGTGCTTCATCTCGCCGATCGATTCCTCGTATTCCTTCTTGGCCAGCTTGGCCAGGCCCCAGTGCTTGTACATCCGCGCGTGCAGGAAATACTGGTTGATCGCGGTGAGCTCGTTCGTCAGCTGTGCGTTCAGCAAACGGATGACGTCTTTATCGCCCTTCATGGGGAAACCTTTTCTTGATGTTTGTTGATCGTGACATTTTGCCACAGATGCCACACGGACGCGAGGCGAAGTGCTTGCATTTGTGGACAATATGGTGTAAATGGCGTTGCGAAAGCAAATGAAAACCATTATCATTCGCGTCTTACGTCAACAATC
>DASVVD010000706.1:0-1876 GCA_036386715.1 Pseudoduganella sp. | reverse complement strand
CCGCTCCGACGGCTCGCTGTTCGGTACCCTGTGCGGCATCGACCCGGGGCCGCAACCCGAGGCACTCCTCGACGAACTCGACACCGTGACGCTGATGGGCGACCTGCTGGGCCGCATCCTCGCCGGCGAGCTCGATGCCGGCGGCGCGGCGCGGCGCGCCGACCGCGCCGAAGTCGATTCCACGCGCGACCCGCTGACGGGCACCGTCAACCGCCGCGGCTGGGACATGCTGGTGCGGCGCGAGGAGGAGCGCTGCAGCCGCTACGGCCACTCGGCCTGCGTGGTATCGCTCGACCTCGACGACCTGCATTTCATCAACGATACCCAGGGCAGGGCGGCCGGCGACAGCGTGCTGATCCGCACCGCGCGGGCGCTGGAAAGCGTCACCCGCGGCACCGATACCGTGGCGCGCGTGGGCGACGACGAATTCGCGATGCTGATGGTCGAATGCGACTACTTCGATGCCCAGGCGCTGCTGGTGCGCGTCCAGGAGGCGCTGGCCGGAGCCGACGTGCGGGCCTCGCTGGGCATGGCCCTGCGCAAGCCGGGCTACGACCTGGTGGAAACGTTCGCGATGGCCGATGCCGAGATGGACCGCGCCCGGCGCAGCCGCAAGGTGCTCAACTGAGGATGCGGCGGCGGGCGGGTTGCGCCATGGCCGCTGGCTCGGCCGCCGTGATGCGTTTCAGGCCGAACAGCGGCCGCAGGACCGACACGCGGCGCACGATCTCGAAGATGCCGAAGCTTACGGTGACCGTCAGCACGACCAGCACGATGCCTTCGATGGCCGGCGGCAGCGTGGCCGTGCGCAACAACCGTGTAAAGCAGACGATCAGCGTCTGGTGCAGGATATAGACCGGGAACACCGCCTGCGTCAGATACTGTCGCGCCGGACCGTCATGGGACAGGTGCCGGCGGGCGAAGCCGCACGCCGCCACGATCGCACACCACTGGCACAGGGCCCAGCCCACGCGTGCCGGCACCAGCCAGGTCTGCAGGGCTTCCGGCTGCCAGTGATAGCCCACCAGCGCCGCCCAGCATGCCAGCGCGATGCCGAGCGCGGCGAAGCGCAGCCGCTCCAGCTCGCGCCAGAAGCCCTGCTGGCCCGCCAGCACCGCGCCGGCGAGGAACAGCGGCAGGTAGGTCGCGTGATTGAACCAGTCATCGACCAGCGCGTGGGTTTCCTCGAAATATGGTTTCAGCGCGATGCGGACCACGGCCAGCAGCGCGGCCGGCAGCACCAGTGCCTTCCAGCCGGCCAGCAGCCTGGCCAGTGCCGTGCCGGCCTGCCCGAGCCGTTCGAGGCCGAGCGTGACGGCCAGCGCCGCCAGCACCAGCGTGTAGGCCCACACGTAGGGCAGGTACCACAGGTGGTTCCAGGTCGGCAGCGTGAGGCAGTGGCCATCCTTGCAGAAGCCGCCATACGCATGCAGGTACAGGCCCATGAAGTCCGTGTAGCTGCCGGCGTAGCCGACCTTTTCCACGACCTCGAAATACGGCTGCGGCGGCACCACCACCAGCATGCCGAACAGCAGCGGCACCAGCAACCGCTTGCTGCGCTCGCGCACCAGGCGCCCGGCGGCCAGCTTGTTCAGCAGGAAGCCGCAGGCGGCACCGGACACCAGGAACAGCAGCGACATCCGCCATGGCGAGGTGAGCAGCATCAGCGGTTCGAGCGTGCCGCTTGCATGGGGACTTTTCACGTGCCAGTCCCACGTCACGTAGTACATGCCCGTGTGATAGAGGATCAGCAGGAAGAAGGCCAGGATGCGCAGCCAGTCGAGGAAGTAGAGGCGGTGGTTGTCGGGCATGGCGTGGTCCGGGTTGGAGTGGTGACCACAGTCTGGAACGCCACGCGAGCGATGGCGAGGAATAT
>DASVVD010000705.1:0-9240 GCA_036386715.1 Pseudoduganella sp. | reverse complement strand
ATCGCCCGTGTGCCCATCGTGCCTGGCGTGCTCGTCGTACGCCACGTGCACGACCCAGCGGCCACGCTGCCGTGCGCGCTCGAACCAGCGCTCTTCCTGTGCCTTGGCGCAGGTATACAGCTGGCCGTCGAGGCTGATGCCCTCTTCGGTCACCAGCGCATCCTGCAACGGCAGCAGCGCGCAGCGCACCAGGTCTTCGGCGTATTGCTTCAGCGCGGCACCGCGCTCGCGCATGCCCCAGTCCCACAGCTGCAATGGCGCCGGGCCGTTGCCGTCGCCCTCCAGGTTGTGCTCGAGGATGGCGTCGATGACGAGGCGGCGGAACTGGCCGATATCGAGTGCGCCATCCAGCAGCCCCAGGTCGGGCACGCTGGTGGACGACAGCGCAGGCGCATCGGCGCGCAGCAGGCCGAAGCGGCGTTCCAGCGCGGTCCGTGCCGGCACCTCGGCAGGAATGCCGGTCATGCAGCGCACGCCGAAGTTGTCCTGCAACGCACGCCCGCCGTCGCCGCCTGCCAGCGCACCGGGCACCAGCAGGCGTTCCGGCAGGTGGCGACAAGGCCAGTCCTGCGCGGAGATCGCGCGGCCATGGCGCTGCACGTGGCGCGGCTTGTCGGCGGCGCAGTTGGCGAGCGCTATCAGGGCATGCCGCCAGGCGGGGGCTTCCAGGCTCACATGAAAGCCCGTGACCATGCCGGAAAACATGTCGCTGACCAGGTAGATGACCGGCCGGCCCACCAGCTGGCGGCGGTCGCCGCCCGCCAGCAGCTGCACGTCGGCGCGCACGGCGGCAACCTGGAATGCGGCACCGGGCCGCCCTTCCGCTTCCACCAGCGCATGCGGGGCCAGCGGCAGCGGCCGTGGTGCCGGGCGCAGGATGCGCCCCTGGTCGAGCCAGTAGCTGAACTGGCCGAAGCTGGGCACCGCGTCGCTGGCGGCGGCGCGCACCACGTGCATGGTATCGGGCGCCACGCGGCGCTGGCAGAAGAATTCGCGCAGCATCGCTTCATAGGCGCCGCGGCGCGAGAAACGGCTGCCGGTATAGGTGGCGGCGGCCACGCGGAACACGCGGCGCATCGGTTCGTCGACATTCACGCCGGGCGGCGCGCCTTCGCGGCGCGGCCGGCCGCGCTTGATGCCGGCGGTGGACGAACGGGTCTTGCCCCGCGCGCCGCTGTTCGAATAGTCCGGCAGCAGCGCGTTCGGCGTTTGCCCGCGTTGCCAGTAGCGGCGCAGGTAGCGGTAGATCGTCGGATGCGATACGCCATGGCGCGCCGTGTAGTCGGCGATCATCTGGCCGCGCCGGCGCGATTCGTAGATGCCGGGTTCATCGCCGGTCAGTTCGGCCACGATGGCCCAGGCCCGCTCGCGTAGCGCCAGGTGGCCCGGCTTGATCGCTTCCTGGTCGGCCACCACCAGCCATGGGTCGTCGGCCAGGCGGCGCGCGCGGCCCAGCGCCAGGTCGGTCTCCAGGTCGGGCAGCCGTGCCGGCTCCACGTCGCAGCCCTTGCCGTCCATGTCGAACAGCCAGGCCATCGTGCGCGCGGGATCGATCCACAGCACCCGCAGCGTGCGGCGCCGTGGCGCGTTATATTGAAGTAAGTCGTTTCGCAGTAACATCCGCCCTCCTCCATGGAGAGTAACAATGCAGATGTCTATGCAAGTATCGGGCCAGGCCCTGTGACGCTATTTAAGCCCCGGAAAATCGCCCAGGGAGGGCGGCGGGCCTTATCGTGGTGCAGGCACGGCACCGTGGCCGTGCATCAACCTTACTGATCTCTTACAGGGTGGTTCATCATGGGCCCGAACCGGTGCCCCGGGCCCATGATGCCGGTCAGCGCTTGGCCTTCGGCTTGCCGGCCACCGGTTTCTTCGGCGGCGTGTGCTTGCCCGACTGCGGCGGCATGGCATCGGCCTTGCTGATTTTCAGCTGCTGGCCGCCGACCCATACCTTGCCCAGGTGGCGGAAGATCTCGTCCGGCATCCCGTCGGGCATTTCCAGCACCGTGTGGTCCTCGAAGATCTCGATGCGGCCGATATAGCGCGCTTCCAGTCCGCTTTCATTGGCGATCGCGCCGACGATGTTGGACGGCGTCGCCTCGTGGCTGCTGCCCACTTCGATCCGGTAGGCGCGCATCGCCAGGCCATCCTGCGCCTTGACGCGCTTCTTCTTCGGCGCCTCTTCCTCCACGGCGCCGGCCACCACGGCATCCAGGCCCTTGGGTTCGACGGCCTGTGCGACGGTCCGTGCGACGGCCTGTGCTGCTGCCGGTGCTGCCGGCTGGGCTGGCCTGGAAGCTGCCTCGGGCGCCGCTTTCGGGGCTGCTTTCGCCTTCGCAGGCGCCGCGGCCGCGGCCGTACCTGCCGCCGGTTCGCCGTCGCGGCGAATGCGCATCGGCCGGCCGGCCACCCGCACCTGGGTCAGCTTGTCCAGCACGTCGCCCGCCAGATCGGCCGGCATGTCGAGCACCGTGTAGTCTTCGAAGATCTCGATGCGGCCGATGAATTTCGAATCGACGCCGCCCTCGTTGGCGATCGCGCCAACGATGTTGCCCGGCTTGACGCCATCCTCGTAGCCGACTTCGATACGGTAGGTGGCCATGCCCGGCTCAGGTTCGCGGGCGATGCGTTCCTTCTTGGGATAGGCCGGCCGCTCGGCGCGTTCGGGCCGTTCGAAACGCTCGCCGCGATCACCGCGGTCGCCGCGATCGCCACGCTCCGGGCGGGCGCCGCGCTCTTCGCGCTGGGGCGCCGCCGGGCGGCCGTCCTCGTGCCAGCCTTTTTCCGATTTCTTGTCGAGCAGCAGCGGCGTGTTCCCGCGTGCCAGCTTGGCCAGCGCGGCGGCGATTTCGCTGGCCGGCACATCGTGTTCGCGCTCGTAGTCGGCGACCAGCGCCTGGAACTGTTCCAGGCCGCCTTCGGCCAGCGTTTCCGTGATCTGGTCCTTGAACCTGGCGATGCGCACGTCGTTGACGGCCTGCAGCGTCGGCAGGTCCATCGGCTTGATCGGCTGGCGCGTGGCGCGCTCGATCGTCTTCAGCAGCGTGCGTTCGCGCGGCGTGATGAACATGATCGCGTCGCCGGTGCGGCCGGCACGGCCGGTGCGGCCGATGCGGTGCGTGTAGCTTTCGGCGTCATACGGCACATCGTAGTTCACCACGTGGCTGATGCGTTCCACGTCCAGCCCGCGCGCGGCCACGTCGGTGGCCACCAGGATGTCGATCTTGCCTTCCTTGAGCTGGCCGATCGTGCGCTCGCGCGCCGCCTGCTGCATGTCGCCATTGATCGCGGCAGCCGAGAAGCCGCGCGCCGCCAGGCGTTCCGCCAGTTCCTCGGTGCCGATCTTGGTGCGGCTGAAAACGATCATGCCGTCGAACGGCTCCGCCTCCAGGATGCGGGTCAGCGCATCGAGCTTGTGCATGCCCGACACGAGCCAGTAACGCTGGGTGATGTTTTCGGACGTGGTGGTCTTGGCGGCAACCGTGATTTCGGCCGGATCGCGCAGGTAGGTATTGGCGATGCGGCGGATCGCCGACGGCATCGTGGCCGAGAACAGCGCGGTCTGGCGCGATGCCGGCGTCTCCTTCAGGATGCGTTCGACATCGTCGATGAAGCCCATGCGCAGCATCTCGTCGGCCTCGTCGAGCACCAGCGTCTTGAGCTTCGACAGGTCGAGCGAGCCCTTGTCCAGGTGATCGATCACGCGACCCGGCGTGCCGACCACGACGTGCACGCCGCGGCGCAGTGCGGACAGCTGCGGGCCGTAGCTCTGCCCGCCGTAGATCGGCAGCACATGGAAATTGGGGATGTTGGCGGCATAGCGCTGGAACGCCTCGGCGACCTGGATCGCCAGTTCGCGGGTCGGCGCCAGCACCAGCGCCTGCGGCGTGACCTGGCGAATATCGAGGCGCGACAGGATCGGCAGCGCGAACGCGGCGGTCTTGCCGGTGCCGGTCTGCGCGGTGCCCAGCACGTCGCGGTTGGCCAGCAGGTGGGGAATGGTCTGCGCCTGGATCGGCGAAGGCGCTTCGTAGCCCACGTCGCTCAGGACTTTCAGCAGCGGGGCGGACAGGTTCAGTTCGGAAAACAGGGAGGGTATGGCAGTCATGACGGCACTCGCGATAAATTATTGTTCGAAT
This sequence comes from Pseudoduganella sp., assembly GCA_036386715.1. Taxonomy (GTDB): domain Bacteria; phylum Pseudomonadota; class Gammaproteobacteria; order Burkholderiales; family Burkholderiaceae_D; genus Rugamonas. The sequence goes on along the minus strand of DASVVD010000705.1, from coordinate 5,101 downwards.
CGCCCAATGCGACAGGAAAGGGCATAGTTTACCCTGTCCGCGCCATGGCCGTCTCACGACAGGCGCCGGGTTCACGCCAGCTCAGCCGTTTTTCCAAGGCGGCGGGCGCCGGCCCGGCCGTTCTTGCTATATATTATTGGCCGCTTATCGGCTGCTTATTGGCTGCTTATTGGCTGCTTATTGGCTGCCTTATTGACTGATTGCCGGCCCTGCCCGGGACCCGCAACCGGCAGCACGCTGACGATCCGCCCATTCAAAACTTTGCAGGAATCACCATGTCCAAACTGTCGACTTCGTTCCTCCTGGCACTGGCCCTCGGCACCGGCAGCGCCGGCAGCGCCGCCTTTGCCGCCGGCGCCGCCTATGGTCCCGAACTGCAGGGCTTCACGTACCCGTACCCGGTGCAGCACTTCCGCTTCAATTCACAGGGCCAGACCATGCAGATGGCCTACATGGACGTGAAACCGGCCGGCAAGGCGAACGGCCGCACGGCAGTGCTCCTGCACGGCAAGAACTTCTGCGGCGCCACGTGGGAAAGCACCATCGCCGCGCTGTCGCAGGCCGGCTACCGCGTGGTGGTGCCGGACCAGGTGGGCTTTTGCGCCTCCAGCAAGCCGCCGCAGTACCAGTACAGCTTCCAGCAGCTGGCCGCCAACACGATGGAGCTGCTGAAGAAGGCCGCGGTCGACAAGGTGGTGCTGGTGGGCCACTCCACCGGTGGCATGCTGGCCACCCGCTTTGCGCTGATGTACCCGCAGAACGTGTCGCACCTGGTGATGGTCAACCCGATCGGGCTGGAGGACTGGAAACAGCTCGGCGTGCCGTACCGCACCGTGGACCAGTGGTTCGAGCGTGAGCTGAAGGTCTCGGCGGAAGGCATCCGCACCTACGAAAGGAACACCTACTACATGGGCCGCTGGAAGCCGGAATATGAAAAGTGGGTGGACATGCTGGCCGGCCTGAATGCCGGCCCGGGCCAGCGGCTGGTGGCCTGGAACTCCGCGCTGATCTACGACATGATCTACACCCAGCCGGTGGTGCACGAGTTCCCGCAGCTGAAAGTGCCGACGATCCTGATGAACGGCGACGGCGACACCACGGCGATCGGCAGCGACATCGCGCCGCCCGAAGTGAAAGCCAGGATCGGCAACTACAAGCTGCTGGGCAAGGAGGTCATCAAGCGCATCCCGCAAGGGCGCCTGATCGAGTTCCCGGGCATGGGGCACGCACCGCAGATCGAGGACCCTGCAGGCTTCCACAAGGCGCTGCTGCAGGCGCTGGGACAGTAGCAGGCCGGCACGGGCGGCGCCGGCAGCGCCGGCTGAATGGCCGCCTTCAGCCGCCCACCGCCATCGGCACCGCCCCGCTGCCGTTCGCCAGCTGGGCCTCGTTTTCGTCGAGCACGGTGCGGATGGCGGTGGCCGGCACCGGCCGGCTGAAGTAGTAGCCCTGCATCTGCGAGCAGCCGTGCTCGCGCAGGAACGACATCTGGTCCAGCGTTTCCACGCCTTCCGAGATCACCTGCAGGTTCAGGTTCGCCGCCAGCGCGATGATGGTGGTCACGATGGCGGCGTCGTCCGGGTCGACCGTCAGGTCGCGCACGAAGGCCTGGTCGATCTTCAGCACGTCCACCGCGAAGCGTTTCAGGTGCGCCAGGCTGGAGTAGCCGGTGCCGAAATCGTCGATCGCCAGCTTCACGCCGAGCTTTTTCAGTTCGAGCATCACGCCGATCGCATGTTCCACGTCGTTCATCACGGCGCTTTCGGTCAGTTCCAGTTCGAGCGTTACCGGCTCGAGCCCGGTTTCGGCCAGCACGCGCGCCACGCCCGCCACGAAATCGTGCTCCGCCATCTGCCGGGCCGACACGTTGACGGCCACCCGCAGGTAGGGGCGGCCCTGCCGCTGCCACTCCACGAGCTGGCGGCAGGCGCTTTCCAGCACCCATGCGCCCAGCGGCAGGATCATGCCGGTTTCCTCGGCGAGCGGAATGAAGCGGGCCGGCGCCACCATGCCCATTTCCGGGTGCTGCCAGCGCACCAGCGCTTCCATTGCCACGATGCGGCCGCTGGCGATGTCCACCTGCGGCTGGTAATACAGCACGAACTCGCGGCGTTCGAGCGCGCGCCGCATCGCCGTTTCCATCTGCACCCGCTCGCCCAGGCGGTCGCGCATGGCGCTGGTGTAGAACTGGTAATTGTTGCCGCCCATTTCCTTGGCGCGGAACATGGCGATATCGGCCCGTTCCATCAGCACCGCGGCATCGGTGCCGTCGTCCGGGCAGATCGCCACGCCGGCACTGCCGGAGATGAACTGTTCCTTGTCATCGAGCATCAGCGGTGCGGCCAGCGCCTGCAGCAGCCGCTGTACCTGCTCCGGCCGGGGATGGCGCGCGCCGTCCTCGGGCCACACCGTCAGGGCGAATTCGTCGCCGCCCAGCCGGGCCACCGTGCCGTCCGGGCCCAGGGTGTCCTGCAGCCGCTCGGCCACGATCTGCAGCAGCCGGTCGCCGCCGCGGTGGCCAACCCGGCTGTTGGTGAACTTGAAGCGGTCCAGGTCGAGCGACACCACCCACAGCGCCCGGCCGTCGTGCATCGCCTGGCTGATCGCAGCATGCAGGCGGTCGTGCAGCAGCAGCCGGTTCGGCAGGCCGGTCAGCGCATCGTGCATGGACTGGTGGTGCAGCTCCGTCTCGTAGGCCTTCATCGCCGTGATGTCGTAATAGATCGCCACGAAATGGGTAACCACGCCGTGCTCGTCGCGCACCGGCGAGATATGCGCCTCCACCCAGAACAGCGTGCCGTCCTTGCGGTAGTTGCGCAGCACCGCGTGACCGTCGCACTGCTCGCGCACGGCGGCGCGCAGCGTCTGGGCACCCGGCTGGCCGGCATCCTCGCCGGTCATCAGCTGCGGGCTGCGGCCCAGTACCTCTTCGCGTGTATAGCCGGTCTGCTCTTCGAATGCGGGATTGACGTAGACGATCGGATTGCCCGCCCCCGCCTCGATGATCATGATCACGTTGGTCGACGATTCGATCGCGCGCTCGCGCAGCAGCAGCGAGCGGTTCGCCGCGGCCAGCTGGGCCGTGCGTTCCTCCACATGGAGCCGGATGGTGCGATTGCGCGTGGCCAGCGTGTGCGCCCAGGCCGTGCCCAGCAGCGTCATCACCGCGCCCAGCGCCAGCGCCGACAGCGAAGCCAGGTGATCGGCCAGGCCCACCGCGCCATCCATGTCGGCCACCACGCGCCATGGCCGCCCCGCCACGTCGATCGATACCTTCAACGGCGCGGGCGGACGCGGATACAGCCAGGACAGCGGCGCCATCACGAGCGGCTGGTCCAGTTCCGGCGGCGGCGTGTAGTACACCAGGCTGTCCGCCGTTTCCCGGTCGTCGGCATGGACGTGCAGGCCCACGCGCTGCACACCCGGGGCGCGCCCGGGCAGTACGTGCAGCAGGCCGGAAGGCTGCAATACGTGCCGCACCATCGCGCCCGGATCGAGGGCCACCGATGTTTCGCCGACCAGCGCGGCGCGGCGGGCCGCCACGCTTTCCAGCGGCACGCCAAAGCGGTAGACCGGCATCGACACGACCATGCCGCCCACCGCCCCCGGCAACTGCGCCAGCGCCGTCATGCGGCCGGCCGCCGGCATGCCGGTGTCGTAGGCGCGCTGGCGGCTCACCTCGTCACCGGAAAACATCGTGTCGAGCCCCAGCGCCACGGCGTTGGCGGCGAACGGCTCGACGTATTCGATCACGCGGTAGCGGGGGCGGCGGGCGGCCGGCACGGGGCGGCCACCGCGCAGTTCGGTGACCTGTGCGCCTGGCAGTACCTTGCGCAGCCCCTCTTCGAACGCAGCGCGCTCGGCATCGTCGATGAAACGCATGTAGCTGATGCCCACCACGAACGGATAACGACTGTTCAGCGGGGTGACGAAACGCTGGAATTCGTCCCGCGTGACGAAGGGCTTGCTGAGGAACAGCTGGTTCACGCTGCGCAGGCTGTCGATCACATTGTCAATGCCTTCGGACAACGCAAACACCCTCACGTGCGCGCGTTGCGTGAACGTGAGCACGAGGCGGTCCTGCTCGAGCCGGCTGATGCCGCTGAACAGCAGACCCGTCAGGCCGAGTCCACACAGCAACGCCAGCAGCGCTGGCACGTATCGCCGTGCATTCCTGGCCCGCATGAGAACAGTCCTGTCACTAATTCGGGCCACCTTGGAGAACAGGTTGGACGGGTGACAAGGGTAGCACGGTTGGAGCCGCGCTCGCGACGCGATATGGCCAGCTGCGGGCCAGCTGTGGCGCGACGCGCAATATGTTGCCGGCTTATACTACGCAGCCCGGCAGCATGCCTGCCCACCGACGCCAACCAGGAGGACAGATTGGACAGCAACACGAAATGGATCGACATACAGGGCCCCGACGGCACATTCCAGGCATACCAGGCGCTGCCGCGCGGCGGCAAGGGCCCCGGCATCGTGCTGATCCAGGAGATTTTCGGCGTCAACGCGCACATCCGCAGCGTGGCCGAGCAGTTCGCGGCCGACGGCTACGTGGTGCTGGCACCGGACCTGTTCTGGCGCCAGGGCGCCCGTATCGAACTGGGGTATGACGAGGCGGACTGGAAAAAGGCCGTGGCCCTGAAGGGCGCGACCGATACCGGCAAGGCCGTGGCGGACGTGGCGGCCACGATCGGCGTGCTGCGCGGCCTCGACGGCGTGCAGCAGGTGGCCTCGGTCGGCTACTGCTTCGGCGGGCTGCTGTCGTACCTGGCGGCGGCCGCCGGCAACGTGGACGCGGCCGTGGCCTACTACGGCGGCGGCATCCAGAACCAGCTGGACAAGGCCGATGACGTGAAGGTGCCGCTGCTGATGCATTTCGGCGGCAAGGACAGCCATATCCCGACCGACGCCGTGAAAAGCATCGCGGAACGCTTCGGCGAGCGCGACAACGTGGAAATCCACGTTTACCCGGAAGCCGAGCATGGCTTCAACTGCTCGCACCGCGCCAGCTACCACCAGCGCTCCGCCGCCGAGGCGCGCGGCAACACGCTGCTGTTCCTGTCCGAAAACCTGTAGGCCCCGGCGTGGGGGGGGGGGG
>DASVVD010000704.1:0-7714 GCA_036386715.1 Pseudoduganella sp. | reverse complement strand
AGCGCTGACGCCTGCGTCGTCGCTTCCCAAGTGAACTCGGGCTCTTCGCGGCCGAAGTGGCCGTAGGCGGCGGTCTTGCGGTAGATCGGGCGCAACAGGTCCAGCATCTGCACGATGCCTTTCGGGCGCAGGTCGAAGTGTTCCTGCACCAGTGCGGCGATCTTTTCGTCCGGAATCACGCCGGTGCCTTCGGTATACACCGTGATGTTGATCGGACGGGCCACACCGATCGCATACGACACCTGCACCTGGCACTGCCGCGCCAGGCCGGCGGCCACCACGTTCTTGGCCACGTAGCGGGCGGCGTAGTCGGCCGAGCGGTCGACCTTGGAAGGATCCTTGCCGGAAAACGCGCCGCCGCCGTGGGGCGCCGCGCCGCCGTAGGTGTCGACGATGATCTTGCGGCCGGTCAGGCCGCAATCACCCTGCGGGCCGCCGATGACGAAACGGCCGGTCGGGTTGACCAGGTATTTCGTCTCTTTCAGCCATTCTTTCGGCAGCACCGGGCGAATGATCTCTTCGATCACCGCTTCCTCGATCTGCCGGTGCAGCATTTCCGGCGCGTGCTGGGTCGACAGCACGACGGTGTCCACGGACACCGGGCGGCCGTTGACGTAGCGCAGCGTGACTTGCGACTTGGCATCCGGGCGCAGCCATGGCAGGCGGCCATCCTTGCGCAACTGCGACTGGCGCTCGACCAGGCGGTGCGCATAGTAGATGGCGGCAGGCATCAGTTCCGGCGTTTCGTCGCAGGCATAACCGAACATCAGGCCCTGGTCGCCGGCGCCCTGGTCCAGGTCGATGCCGGCGCCTTCGTCCACGCCCTGGGCAATGTCCGGCGACTGCTTGTCATAGGCCACCAGCACGGCGCAGCCACGGTAGTCGATACCGTAGTCGGTGTTGTCGTAGCCAATGCTTTTGATGGTCTCGCGGGCAACCTGAATATAATCCACGTTCGCGTGGGTGGTGATTTCACCCGCCAGCACCACCAGGCCGGTGTTGCACAGCGTTTCAGCGGCAACGCGGGCAGCGGGATCCTGGGCCAGGATGGCGTCGAGGATCGCGTCGGAGATCTGGTCGGCAACCTTGTCGGGGTGGCCTTCGGAAACGGATTCGGACGTGAAAAGGTAATCGATGGAAGACATCGCAAGCTCCTGTATAGATTGTCGAGACTGTGCCCGGGTTTTCTCCGGGCAGTAATTGATGGAACTGTCGCAACAACCCAAATGGCTTGCGACGCTTTAGCGATATTTTTATCCCGCCTCGCAAGTTGTCTGTTAACTCGGCGGTTACTGCTGCATGGTATTTTACGCTTCTTCAAAAATTTTTGCGCAGGCACACTACTTTTTTTGCGAGTTCATGCTTCTAAAAATCTTTCGTTTCTTTTCAATATTTCCATTACCGTTGCTGCATTGGCTAGGCAGCGCATTGGGCTGGGCCGTTTATCTTTTATCACCTTCCTATCGACGCCGCATGCGCGAGAACATGGCCCTCGCCGGCTATGGCAGGCACTTGCGCCAGGCCGTTGCCGAGGCCGGCAAGGCAGTGGCCGAATTGCCATTTGTCTGGCTGGCATCCGAGGAACGGATCGCACGCCGCGTCTTCCTGAAGAACTATGAACTGGTCGAGGAACACCTGCGCGCTGGCCGCGGCATTGTGTTCCTGACGCCACACCTGGGCTGTTTCGAAATCACCGCGCAGCGCGTGTCGCACGATACCGAACTCATGGTGATGTACCGCCCGCCGAAGCAGGCAGCGATGAAGCCGCTGGTGGAAGTGGCACGGGCGCGCGGCCAGATGGTGCTGGCGCCGGCCAACCTGTCCGGCGTGCGGATGCTGGCCAAGTTCCTGAAATCCGGCAAGCCGGTCGGCATCCTGCCCGACCAGGTGCCGCAGGAAGGCGAAGGCGTGTGGGCCGATTTCTTCGGCCGGCCCGCCTATACCATGACCCTGCCGGCCAAGATGGCCAGGCTGGGCGGCGATGCGCCGGTGATCCTGACCTATGCCGAACGGCTGCCGCATGGCCGCGGCTTCCTGATCCATTTCGTGCCGTTCCCCGGCTCGCTGGAAGGCGACAATGCCCGGCAGGCACGCGCCATCAACGCGGCCATGGAAGGCCTGATCGCCGACTGCCCCGCCCAATATTACTGGAGCTATAACCGCTACAAGGTACCGCCCGGCGTGGCCGCGCCCGGTGCCGGCACCGGCGGGGAGGCGGCATGAGGCTCCTGCTTGCTTTCATGTGGCTGCTGCACTGGCTGCCGCTGCCGGTGCTGGGGCGCTTCGGCGATGCCGTGGGCAGCCTGCTGTTCCTGGTCATGGGCCCGCGCCGCGAGATCGCGCTGACCAACCTGCGCCTGGCCATGCCCGAACTGGCGGAACCACAGCGCCGCGCCCTCGCCCGCCGGCATTTCCAGGCCTATTCGCGCAGCGTGTTCGACCGGTCGATCCTGTGGTGGGCATCGGAACGGCGCCTGCGGCGCCTGATCCGGATCGAAACGGCCGAGGGCATGCCGCCGGGCCGGATTCCCGTGGCAGCGATGACGGAAAAGCCGACCATCCTGCTCTGTCCGCACTTCGTGTGCCTGGACGTGGCCGGCGCATCGATCGCCATGGAAGCTTCGGCATCGTCGATGTACGTGCAGCAAAAAAATGCCGCGTTCGATGCCGTGCTGCGTGCCGGCCGGGCCCGTTTCAAGCCGGTCAAGCTGTTCACGCGGCAGGACGGCATCAAGCCCATCCTGCGCGCGCTGCGTGACCGCCTGCCCTACTTCATGCTGCCGGACATGGACTTTGGCGAGAAGGATGCCGAATTCGTGCCGTTCTTCGGCATCCCGGCCGCCACGCTGACGGCCACCGCGCGCATTGCCGCCACCACGGGCGCGCAGGTCATGCCGGTCATCGCGACGTTTTTGCCAAATTACCAAGGCTGGCGCGTCAAGTTCTACCCGGTGTGGGACAATTATCCCGGTACCGACATGGTTGCCGCCACGCGCCGCATGAACGAATTCATCGAGGAGCGCGTGCGCGAGGCGCCGGCGGAATATTTCTGGACCCACAAGCGCTACAAGACCCGCCCGAACGGCGAACCGTCCTTCTACTCGAACAAGCGATGAAACTCAAATTTACCAAGATGCATGGCGCCGGCAACGACTTCGTCGTCATCGACGCCATCAACCAGCAGATCGACTTCACCACCGAACAGTGGAAGGCGCTGGCGGACCGCCGCTTCGGCGTTGGCGCCGACCAGTTGCTGGTGGTCGAGAAATCGACCAATCCGAGCTGCGACTTCCGCTACCGCATCTTCAACAACGATGGCGGCGAAGTGGAACAGTGCGGTAACGGCGCGCGCGCATTCGCCAAGTTCGTGGCCGAGAAAGGCCTTACGCAGCGCCGCAGCATCGCCGTGGAAACCATGTCGGGCATCATTGCGCCGCGCCTGGAAGAAGATGGCAGCGTGACCGTGGACATGGGTGCCCCGGTATTCGATCCGGCCCTCGTGCCGTTCGATACCGAAGGGCTCGAAGGCCGGCAGGAAGGCGACGACACATTGTGGCCGCTGGTGCTGGAACTGGGTGGCGAGAAGGAAACCGTGCCGGTGTCGGTGCTGTCGATGGGCAATCCGCATGCCGTGCAGGTGGTGGCGGACGCCGACAGCGCGCCGGTCGAGCTGACCGGCCCGCTGATCGAGCACCATGCCCACTTCCCGAACCGCGTCAACGCCGGCTTCATGCAGGTGGTGAACCGCCGGCATATCCGCCTGCGCGTGTTCGAACGTGGCGCCGGCGAAACGCTCGCTTGCGGAACCGGTGCCTGCGCGGCGGTCGTGGCGGGGATTCGCCGCGGCCTGCTCGATTCGCCGGTGCGCGTGGATGCGCGCGGCGGCGAGCTGTCGATCGCCTGGGCCGGCGAAGGCGAGCCGGTCTATCTCACCGGCCCCGCCGTCACCGTGTTCGAAGGCGAAATCACCCTCTAGGTCGCCCGGCAATCAGGCAATCAGGCGGCCAGCCTTGCCAGGCCGCCTTCGACCGACTGCAGCCATGCCTTGAAGCGGTAAAGACGCTGGCGGTAGTTCCCTTCCAGGGTGCCATCGTCATGCTCGAATGCCCGCGCGATGCGGTCCAGCGCCTGGCGCTGGCGGGCGGTCTCCACCAGCACCAGCCTGCGCCGGCCACGGCCATAGCTGGCACGGATGTCGATCACCAGGCAATGGCCATGATCGGCCGCTTTTACATCCAGCAACAGCGCCTCGGCGCGCGTCAGGCCGAACAGCGCTGCCAGCTCGATGCGGGCCGCCAGCAGCGGCTGGCTGGTGACCATTTCACGTGTCAGCAATGGCAGCGATGCGCCGGCCCAGCCAGTTCCATCCGGTGCCGGCACGATGCGCGACAACATCTGCGCGGCGGGCGCGCAGTGTTGTGCCGCCGCCTTCTGCAGCCAGTACACCGCCTTCACATCGTTGCTCTCGCTGCTGCGGCGCAGCCGCCATGCCTGCAGTCCGCATTCGAGCTGCGCTGCGGCATGTCCCAGCGCCGCCGCCCGCTCCAGGCATGCCTGTGCCTCGCCGATGCAGCGCTGCGAAAACTCCGGTTTGACATAGATGCGCGACAACGCGAACCAGGCATCGGCCACGCCCTGTTCGCCGGCCAGCGTCAGCCAGCGCACCGCGCGTTTGAAGCTGGCGGGGCTGCCATACGGCAATCGGACGCCTTCCGCGTCGATGCGCGCCAGTTGCAGGCCCAATGCCAGCTGGGCCTGGCGGTCGCCGGCCGCGGCCGCCAGCTCGCGCATCCGTTGCGCCCCGCCTTCGCCATTGCCCGAAGCGGCCAGCGCTTCGGCACAGCGCGCCAGCAGATGCGCGTCGGCGGCGGACCCTTGCCAGGCCGCCGGATCGGCCGGCGCCCGCTCGAGCAGTGCACGCGCCAGCGGCAGCGCTTCGGCAAGAACAATGGCGGGCCCGGCGCTTGCCGCCTGGTTGCCGCCGCGCCGGGTCAGTGCGACCTTCTGCGCGGCGGGCTGCGGCGCCGGTTCGGACGCGGCGGGCCGCAGTTGCGCCAGCAATGCGCCGGCCTCCACGCACCCTGCACGCACTGCCGCGTCGAGCGCATGGCGGGCGTGCTGGCGCAGGTCGGCCCGGGTAACGGCCGGCTCCTGCAACAGCAAGCGGCCCAGCGTAAGGGTGGCCTGGACGATGCCCGCAGCGCTGGCGCGGGCGTACCAGTCCAGCAGCGTGGCGCGCTGGTGGCTGGCATATTGCCAGGGAATATGGCGGCCGATCAGCAGCCATGCCTCGTCGATGCCGGCGGTGGCGGCCCGGGCCAGCCAGTGCAATGCGGTGGGCGGGCTGCACGGCAGGCTGGCGCCACCCGCCAGGTACAGCTTGCCCAGGCTCAACTGGCATGCCGGGTCTCCTGCCCGCGCCCCCCTGATCACTGCCAGCTCTTCGCGATTGGCCATGCGGTCTCCAGAATGCTGCGTCAGGCGGGAACCCGGTGATGCGACCGGATCGGCCCGGTATCCCCTGCCTGCGCTTTTTTTCGTTATGAGGTATTGGCGTAACTGAACAGTTTAGCGAGCAATCTGTTGCATTGTCAGAACAAGGTTCACCTCGCTTGATCTTGCGCAAACGAGTTCAACCATTGGTCCGGCTACGCTGGTTATGGACACCTTACCAATGAAAGGATTCCATGACGCGGATAAATAAATGGCACCGTAAAACTACCGTTTTATAAATACAACAAGATTCCAGTGTTTTTCCGTTTTCAACCAAGACTCGTGGTCGCAATCGACCAATACGCCGGCCTCGACGGCGCCACGATTTAAGGTGCATCTGTCCAGTTTCACGCGCATCCGCTGGCTTCTTGCATAACCCATTCAGAACAAAGGGAACGACAAATGAAGAAATCCTTGGTTGCCCTGGCCCTGACGGCCGCATTCGGCGGCGCTGCCGCCCAGTCTTCCGTGACCATCTACGGCACCGTCGATGCGGGCATTCAGCGCACCACGCATGCCCCCAACGACGCCACGCTGGTGGCCCGGCGCGATAACAACAAGCTCGGCTTTCGTGGCGTCGAAGATCTCGGCAATGGCCTGAAAGCATTGTTCCAGTTGGAAATCCGCTACGACCCGGATACCGGCGCTCTCGAAAACAATGTCCGCCCACTGTTCCAGGGCCAGAGCCGGGTCGGCCTGCAGGGCACGTTCGGTACCGTCCGCATCGGCCGCGGCCTGACCGCCTACCAGGAAACGTCGACGGCATTCGAACCCTGGTCCGGCCTGCCCAACGTGGCCGGCTACCAGACCGACCTGCAAGTGGCCGGCTATACCAGCGATCCGCTGAGCGTTGCCGGCAACTCGCTGAACCGCTTCTCGAATGCGGTGTTCTACAACACGCCGGTCATCAATGGCTTCCAGGTCAATGTGTCGGTCGCCACCAAGGAAGCCAACAACGGCCCGGTGGTCATCGGCCGGGGCACCGCCGCGGCACCGCAGTACGCGGCCAACGCGATGGCGTCGGCGAACCCGTACTCGGTCAGCGCCACCTACACCAACGGTCCGTTCGCGGCGATGCTGGCGGCCGAGCGCAATGCCATCGAAACGAAGCTGTGGTCGGTGGCGGCCTCCTACAAGCCGATCACCGCCCTGAAGCTGATGGCGTCGTACCAGCGCCAGGACCAGGGCCATACGCAATTCTTCAACGAAAATACCAATGCCTGGGTGCTGGGCGCCAACTACACGGTGGGCCTGAACAAGTTCATCCTGGGCTACGGCCAGAAGGATCCCGATGGCGTGATCAAGACCAAGCAGGCCTCCGTGGGCTATGAATACAACATTTCGGCACGCACCTACCTGTACGTCGACCTGTCGGTGAAGAAAACCCCGTTCGTGGTGACGGCCACCAACGATGTCACCCGCAAGCACTACGCGCTGGGCGTGCACCATAATTTCTGAGAGACTCGTTGCAAGATTGCGCCCCGGGCAGCGTTGCCGGGGCGTTTTTTTCGTGGCGTGTCGGGTAGAATGTTGCTTGCTTTTTTTCAAAGTGACAACAATGACCGCTATCCTGGATTCCTCGGCTGTTGCGCAATACCTGGCAGACCATCCCCATTTTTTCGAAGAGCATGCGAACCTGCTGGGCGACGTCCGGTTGACCAGTCCGTTGATGGGCCGCGCCGTGTCGTTGCAGGAACGCCAGATGGAAGTGATGCGCGAGCGCTACAAGGCGCTGGAACTGCGGCTGGCGGACCTGAACCGCAATGCCCAGGAAAACCAGGCGATCGCCAACCGTTTCCATGCCTGGACCCAGGCGCTCCTGCGCGAACGCGAGGTGACCGCCATGCCGCGCGCCGTCACCGAAGGGCTGAAGACCGCATTCAACGTGCCGGCCGCCACGCTGCGCCTGTTCGGCGTGGCACCGGCGCATGCCGATGCATGGTTTGCCGCCGGCGTTTCCGACGATGCGCGCCTGTTCGCCAACGGCCTGCTCGCTCCTTACTGTGGCAGCAACAACGATTTCGAAGCCGTGCGCTGGCTCGACGACGCCGGCGCGATGCAGTCCACGGTCATCGTGGCGCTGCGCCAGCCCGGCGCCACTGCGGCGTTCGGCCTGCTGGTCATGGGCTCGGCGGACCCGGAGCGCTTCACGTCGCTGATGGCCACCGATTTCCTGGTGCATATCGGCGAAACGGCCAGCGTTGCGCTGTCGCCCTTGCTG
>DASVVD010000703.1:0-4179 GCA_036386715.1 Pseudoduganella sp. | reverse complement strand
CAAGGACACAAGCTCGGCATTAGTAACGCCGAGGCCGTGTCTGTGTCGGGGTGTGACCCCAAGCTGGACACGAACCCTGCTGTATCGCCAGCTCACCAGCCGATGGATTGCCCGTCGTAGGTGACGAACACCGGTTTCTCCGAAGAGGGCAGGCCGGCCAGCGTGGCGCGGATGCCGCCGGCGCTGTCCGCCGGGTCCAGGTCGGCACCGCTGCCGCCCATGTCGGTGCGCACCCAGCCGGGGTGGAGCGCCACGCAGGTGGCGCCCGCGGGCCCGAACGCCAGCGCGGTGTCGATCAGCACCGAGTTCAGCGCCGCCTTGCTGGCACGGTACAGCGAACCGGTCGGGCTGTTCCGCTCGCTGAGCGAACCCATCCTTGATGACATCACGGCCAGCTTGCCCCCTGCCGCGGCGACCATCGGGGCCACGACCGGCAGCAGCCGCATGGCGGCCAGTACATTGGTGTGCATCACGGTGTCGAAATCGGTCTGCAGCGGGAAGCCGTCCTCGCGCGGGCCGTAGACGCCCGCATTGAGGATCGCCACGTCGAGGCGCTCGCCGTCGAGTTTCCAGCCCAGGCCGGCCACGGCCTCGACCTGGTTGACATCGAGCACATGCGTTTCCGCACCCAGCGCCGCCAGTGCCGCGCAGTCTTCCGCCTTGCGGGCGGTGGCGATCACGCGCCAGCCATCGGCCAGGTACTGGCGCGCCAGTTCGTGGCCGATGCCGCGCGACGCGCCGATGATCAGTGCCGCCGCCATTACACGAGCTCCACGCCGATGGCGGTTGCTTCGCCGCCGCCGATGCACAGCGCGGCAACGCCACGCTTGCCACCGCGTTCCTTCAGCGCGCCCAGCAGGGTCACGATGATGCGTGCGCCCGAAGCGCCGATCGGGTGGCCCAGCGCACAGGCGCCGCCGTGCACGTTGACCCGGGAATGCGGGATGTCCAGCTCGTGCATCGCCGCCATCGGCACCGCCGCGAACGCCTCGTTGATCTCGAACAGGTCCACGTCCGCCACCTTCCAGCCGTTCTTGTCGAGCAGCTTGCGGATCGCGCCCACCGGCGCCGTGGTGAACTCGTTCGGCGCCAGCGCATTGGTGGCATGGCCGACCACCCTGGCGATGACGGTCGCACCCAACGTTGCGGCAGTGGAGGCCCGCATCATCACCAGCGCGGCGGCACCATCGTTGATCGACGACGACGAGGCCGCCGTGATCGTGCCGTCCTTTCGGAACGCGGGCTTGAGGGTGGGAATCTTTTCCAGCTTCGCCCTGGCCGGGCCTTCATCCTTGTCGATGACGGTCTCGCCGCCGCGGCCGGACACCGTGACCGGCGCGATTTCCCACGCGAACCTGCCGCCGGCCGCGGCAGCCTGGGCCCGCTTGACGGACTCGATCGCGAACGCATCCTGCTGTTCGCGCGTAAAGCCGAACTGCGTTGCGCATTCCTCGGCGAAGGTGCCCATCGAGCGGCCGCCGCCGGTTTTTTCATCCTTGCTGTAGGCGTCTTCCAGGCCGTCGAGCATCATGTGGTCGAACAGCATGCCGTGGCCGATGCGGTAGCCGCCGCGGCCTTTCGGCACCAGGTAGGGCGCATTGGTCATCGATTCCATGCCGCCGGCAATCACGACCTCCGCGCTGCCCGCCACCAGCTGGTCGTGTGCGAAAATCGCCGCCTGCATGGCCGAGCCACACATCTTCGACAGCGTGACGGCGCCGGTGGACGTGGGCAGGCCGGCCTTCAGCAGCGCCTGCCGTGCCGGTGCCTGGCCCTGGCCGGCCATCAGGCAATTGCCGAAATACACGTGTTCGACGCGTTCCGGCGCAATGCCGGCCCGTTCCACGGCGGCCCGGATCGCGACTGCGCCCAGGTCGTTGGCGGACAGGCTGGAAAAATCGCCCTGGAAGGCGCCCATCGGGGTGCGTGCCGCGCCCACGATAACGACAGGATCATGCATGTTTACTCTCCAGTGAAGGCGGCACCACCATGGGTGCCGCGCAATGACAAAATCGGATGGCTTGCGGGTAGGGGAATACGTCCTCGATCACCCCGTCGAGGATGCGCTGCTTGTGCGCCTGCCACCAGGCGGCGGTCAGCAACTCGGCATGGTGGCGCATGAAATGCCGGCGGATGTCCGGATTGCCCAGCAGGAACTGGCCGAACTGTTCGGGAAACACGTCGTGCTTCGCCACCGGGTACCACGGTTCGGACGCCATTTCATCCTCCTCGTTGCGGGCCGCCGGAATCGCACGGAAATTGCAGTCGGTGATGTATTCGATCTCGTCGTAGTCATAGAACACCACGCGGCGGTGCCGGGTCACGCCGAAATTCTTGTACAGCATGTCGCCAGGGAAGATATTGGCGGCGACCAGGTCGCGGATCGCGTTGCCGTATTCGGCGATACCATGTTCCACGTCCGCATCGTTGCCGCATTGCCCGGCCTGCGCCAGCCACATGTTCAGCGGCGTCATGCGGCGCTCGATATACAGGTGCCGGATGACCAGCTGGTCGCCATCTTCCTCGACCAGCGACGGCGCATGCTGTTTCAGCTCGGCCACCAGTGCCTCGGCAAAGCGTGCGCGGGGAAAAGCGACATTCGAATATTCGAGCGTGTCCGCCATGCGGCCCACGCGGTCGTGGTACTTGACCAGCACGTATTTTTCCTTGACCTGGGCGCGGGTGGTTTCCTTCGGCGGCGGATAGAAATCCTTGATCACCTTGAACACATACGGGAACGACGGCAGCGTGAAGACCAGCATCACCAGGCCGCGGATGCCGGGGGCGGTGTCGAACAGGTCGGACGAATGTTTCAGGTGCTGCAGGAAGTCGCGGTAGAACGCCGTCTTGCCCTGTTTTTGCAGCCCCAGCACCGTGTAGATGTCGCTGCGCGGCTTGCGCGGCAGCAGCGAGCGCAGGAATTGCACATAGGCCGACGGCACTTCCATGTCCACCATGAAGTAGGCACGCGTGAATGAAAACAGGATCTCGACCTGCTCGTGGTCCATCAGCACCGTATCGATCTGCAGCCGGCCAGGCTGGCCGGCGGAAGCATGCAGGATCGGCAGCACGAACGGCAGCTCGCTGTCGCCGTTGATGGCCTTGCCGACGAGATAGGCGCCCTTGTTGCGGAAGAACGGGCTGGACAATATCTGGAACTGCGCGTTGGGCGCCATGTCGCCGAAGAACGCCGCCAGGCGTGCCTGCACCAGCGCGATGTCGCGTGCCAGGTCCGCGAATGGCGTGGCGAACTGGAAATCGGCCACGATGCGCTGCAGCGTATGGCGCATGGCGTCCGTGTCTGCCTGCGGGGCAGCGTGCGGGTAAGCGTGTGGATAATAAACGCGATAAGTCGGCGCCGCTTCGTCCGTGTCGATGTAGTCGGTGGACACCACCGGGCGCACGAAAATGAACTCGTTGTTGAAGTAACTGCGGTGCAGCATGTTGCAGCAGACCGAGTTGAAGAACGTCTCCGCCAGCTCGGGCCGCTTGTGGCGGGTCAGCAGGCCGATGTAATGCAGCTTTGCTTCGCGCCACACCTCGTCGGTGAGATCCTCGGGCACGTACTCGTCTTCCAGCAGGTGCACGCATTCCTGCACGCGGCGGTCGTAGAAGCCGATCCGCTCGCGCGCCGCCCGCTGCGCCACCGCCCACTCGCCGCGCTCGAAATGGCCACGCGCATCGCCGCTGGCCTGGCGGAACAGGCGGTAGTGCTTGTCGAAGCCGTCCAGGATCGTGCGCGCGATGTCGAACGCGATCTGCGAGCGCAGCAGTTTTGGAAAAGCAGCCTGGTTCATCGTCGCCCTCACCTTGTGCGTCGGCCAGGACGGCCGGCGCCGCGTCGTGTTACCTGGTTTCCGCGAACAGTTCGCGGCCGATCAGCATGCGGCGGATTTCACTGGTGCCGGCGCCAATCTCGTACAGCTTGGCGTCGCGCCACAGGCGGCCGACCGGGTATTCGTTGATGTAGCCGTTGCCACCCAGGGTCTGGATCGCTTCGCCGGCCATCCAGGTCGCCTTCTCGGCGCTGTACAGGATGGCGCCGGCGGCGTCCTTGCGCAACTGGCGCACCGCTTCCGGCGTGGTGGCGCGGTCGCAGGCCTGGCCCACCGCGTACACATAGGCCTTGCACGCCATCATGGTCGAATACATGTCGGCGATTTTACCTTGCATCAGCTG
>DASVVD010000702.1:0-6927 GCA_036386715.1 Pseudoduganella sp. | reverse complement strand
TCTCCATGATTGTGGTGAACAATCCAGCGTAGTGAATGCGCCGGCGCCCGTCTCTGCACAAAAAGCAGATTCGCTGTCACTTTTCGGTTATCGGGGCCGCCCGGCCATTGAGCCCGCGCCGATCGGCGCCTAGAATGGCAGAGACCCGCAAAGGAGACAAGATGACAACAAGTGCGACAAGCAAGCATCAACACCACTCGGGCGAAAAAATGACGTTGACGACAGTGCCGAAAGTACGCCTGTACGTGGAGCGCCCCGAAGAGGAAAGCTGGTTCGTGAACGTGGGCCACGTGACCGACCGGGGACGGTGGCGCACGGCGCCGCATGCCCATCCCGACTATGGCCAGGTGATCTTCGTGCGCAGCGGCTGCGGCGTGATGAACCTGGAAGGCTCCAGCGTGGGCTTCGAGGGCCCGTGCGCGCTGCTGCTGCCGACCGAAAGCGTGCATGGCCTGGACTATGAGATGGACGTGGACCGCTGGGTGGTCACCATCGAGCGGTCCTACCTGAGCCAGGTGAACGCCAAGCTGCGCGAATTCACCCGGCTGTGGGCCCAGCCCCGCGTGATCCCGCTCGCCTATGCGCGCGATGCCTCCGCCGACTTCCGCGATGTGATCAGCAAGCTGGAAAAGGAAGTGACGGACAAGCCGCTCGGCCACGTGGCGGGAACGGAAGCCCTGCTCACCTCCCTGCTGCTGATGCTGGCCCGGGGCAGCGAACTGGAACTCGCGGACGGCGAAGCGGGTTCGCGCAACGATATCCGCCTGGCGGAACGGTTCCGCGACCTGATCGAACGGCATTACCGCGAAAACCTGGCGCTGCAGGACTATGCCTCGATGCTGGCGGTGTCGCTGGTGCAGCTGCGCGCGGCCTGTGCCTCGGCCGCCGGGCAAAGCCCGGCCAAGATGATCCACGCGCGCATCATCACCGAGGCCAAGCGCAACCTGATCTTCGGCGACATGTCGATGGAACAGATCGCGTTCGGGCTGGGGTTTTCAAACGCGGCCTATTTCACGCGCTTCTTCCGCAAGGAGGTGGGGCAGGCGCCGAGCCAGTTCAGGATCAGTTCGCGGCAGACGTAGCCGGGGGCGGCTGCTCCGGGGTCTGTCCCCGGTAAGTGTTCGCTTCAGTGCTTGCCTGGAGCGTTGTCAGGGGACCGACCCCGGTTTTTCCATGCGTCCTCAAAGCGCCGGCAAAAACCGGGGTCAGTCCCCTCGTGGAGCTGGCAACCAGGATCAAAGCCAATACTTACCGGGGACAGACCCCCAGACTCCGCGCAAAAGTGCCAGCGAACTTCACTTTTGTTCAAAGACATGTGCCCCGCCGGACAGCCATACTCTGCTGAAGGCCGGCACGCTGCGGCCACGTTTGTCGTCCCGCGACAGGGCGTCAACCCAAACAAATATTATCAGGAGCACAAATGGATCGCAGAAGAATCCTTCGCCTGCTAGGTTCGGCGGCGGTGGCGGCGCAATTGCCGCTGGCGGGCCTGGCGCGCGCGCAAGGCGTTGCCGGCGCCGCGGCGAAGAAAAAAGGCGTGATGCTGATGAACCGCATCGCGCCGTCGGTCTCGGAACTGTATGTCGCCAACCTCGACGGCTCGAACGAACGCAGGCTGCTCGCCGATACCGCCTACGAATACAACGCCACCCGCTCGCCCGACGGCAGATGGCTGCTGTTCACCTCCGAGCGCCGCGGCGACGGCCAGTCCGACATCTACCGCGCCCGTGCCGACGGCAGCGGCATCGAGCCGCTGGTGACGAACGACGCGATGGACGATGCCGGCGTGCTCTCGCCGGATGGAAAAACGCTGGCCTTCGTGTCCACCGCCAATGGCTACCGCACCAACATCTGGCTGCGCGACATGGTCACGGGGCGCGTGAGGCAGCTGACCGGCATCGGCAAGATCCGCGGCAGGGACGACAACAAGCCGGACGGCTACTTCCGCCCTTCCTGGTCGCCGGACGGCAAGTGGATCGCCTTCTCCAGCGACCGCGACACCGGCTGGACCGGCCACGACGAAGGCCATGGCTGGGAGCACACGCAGGAACTGTCGATCTACATCATGCGCCCCGACGGCAGCGGCTTCCGCCAGGTCGCCACGCGGCCCGGCTACTGCCTGGGATCGCCGCAATGGTCGCCGGACGGCAAGCGCATCGTTTTCTACGAAATGACCGTCGAGGCCACGTGGGGCGCGCGCCGGCCGAACTACATCGGCA
Source organism: Pseudoduganella sp. (assembly GCA_036386715.1). Lineage (GTDB taxonomy): Bacteria > Pseudomonadota > Gammaproteobacteria > Burkholderiales > Burkholderiaceae_D > Rugamonas. Next base: position 4,708 of record DASVVD010000702.1, on the reverse strand, counting down.
AGGCATACTCGCAGATCGTTTCGGTCGACGTGGCCAGCGGTGCGCGCACGGAGCACACGACCGGCACCGAGCTGAAGCTGCAGCCGCAGTACGTGAACGCCACGGAGATCGGCTACCTGGTCAAGTACGGCCCGAACGAAGGGCTGGCCTACACGTCCGGCCGTGCGCCGGTGAAGCAGGCCCTGCTGCGCTCCCCGAGCTGGTCCGCGGACGGCAAGTCGGTGATCTACGAAAAAGTGTCGTTCAAGCCGGTGCGCCCGCTGTTCAAGCCGCTGTTCAGCTGGGACAAGGACTGGGACTACCGCCATGTGGACGTGTACCCGCAGATGTCGCGCGACGGCTGGATCGTCTTTACGGAAAAACAGCTCGGCAACAGCTCGCTGTTCATCATGCGGGCCGACGGTTCGGACCGGCGCAAGGTATTCGAATCGGAAGGCCATGGCCTCGACCAGGCGAAAGTGCGCATGGGCCTGGCCGGCGCCTTCCAGCCCGCCTGGTCGCCGGACGGCGAATGGATCGCCTTCGGCCTGGGCTACTGGTTCGCCGAGCGTAATACGATGACCGCCGCGCTGTGGCGCGTGCGCCGCGACGGCAGCGCTGCCGAACAGCTCACCGACGGCACGCTGCACTCGGGCTTCCCCAGCTATTCGGCGGATGGCAGGGAACTGGTCTACCGCGTCTGGGGGGCGAAGGAAAAGGGCCTGCGCGTGCTCGACCTGGAAACGCGCAAGTCGCGCGTGCTGACCGAAGGGCTGGACAACCTGCCCGGCTGGTCACCGGACGGCAAGCGCATCGTGTTCACGCGCCGCGGCGACGATGGCAACTACGACATCTACACGATCCAGCCGGACGGCCGCAACCTGTTCCGCTGCACCGACCACCCGTCGAGCGACGGGCACGCGGTGTGGAGCGCGGATGGCCGCATCCTGTGGAGCGGTTCGCAGCACGGCTTCCGTGACGAGGCGGCGCTGTACGAGCAGACGTTCCAGCAGTACGGCCAGATCTACATCATGAACGCCGACGGCAGCGGCAAGCGCATCCTCACCGATAGCCGGTGGGAGGATTCGATGCCGCTGTACCTGCCGCAGGGTTGAAGAAGCGCCGGGAAACCGGTACCAGGCAACCCGAAGGCTGCCTGGTACCAGCGTCGCTACCTGGACATCAGAACTTGTAGCTCGCCCCGAGCACCAGCGTCCGTCCGGAACGCACGTACAGCAGCGTGTCCTGGCGTTGCGTATCGTTGTAGTAACGGGTCGGCTCGTTGGACAGGTTCTGCGCCTCGAACGAGATGCGCAGCTGCGGCGTGACCTGGTACGACGTGCTCATGTCGTACGTGGTGCTGGCGTCGGCCACCAGGTAATCGTGGCCGTCGACGTTGCCGCGAATGCCCCGGTAGTAGCTGGAACGGTAGGCGCGCGAAACGCGGGCACTGAACTTCTCGTCGTCATAGTACAGCGTGAAGTTGTTCGCGCGCGGCGACAGGCCGGTGAAGTTGGTGATGATCGACAGCTCCTCGTTGGTCGCCGTGCGCGGGTTGTCGAGCCGCGTGAGGTACTTGATCTTCGATTTCACCCGCGTCACGTTGGCCATCATGCCGAAGTTCGACCAGGCCCCCGGCAGGAACGAGAACGGCGTCTGCCACGAGAATTCCGCACCGTTCAGCGGGCCGCCGCTGGTGTTGACCTGGCGGCTGACCGTCACGAGCGTATCGGGCTGGGTCGGGCACGATGGCGTGCCGCCGGTGATCGAGCAGCCGGTGGGGGTCTGCAGCAGGTCGTTCGGAATCCCCAGCGACGAGTAGACCGCCTGTTCCGACACGCCCTGGATGAACGACTTCATGTCCTTGCGGAAGATCCCCAGGCCGACCATGGCGTTCTTCGCGTAGTACCACTCGCCCTGCACGTCGAAGGTGTTGGCGCGGATCGGGTCTAGGTTCGGATTGCCGATCGAAACCGACTGCCCGGTGGTGTTGACCGAGACCGAAGGTGTCAGGCTGACGTAGTCGGCGCGCGACAGCACCTTGCCGGCCGAGAAGCGCAGGAACACGTCGTGCGGCAGGATCGCGGTCAGGTTCAGCGCCGGCAGCCAGTCGCGGTACTTCTTGTAGCCATAGTTCGGCTGCAGCTGGCCGTTCACGTTGATGATCGCCATCGACGACAGCTTCGTGTCCGCGCCGCGCACGCCCACGTTGCCGCGGAACGTCACCGGGCCCACTTCATAGTTGAAATCGACCATCCCGAACACGGCGTTGATCTTTTCCTCCACGTTGCGGTTCGATTGCGTAAGGTAGTTGTATTCGGAGCCGGGCACCGCGGCGCAATGGCATTCGATGTCCCACACGGCGCGGAACTTGTCCAGGTCCACCGTGGCCCACGAGGTCGGTACGCCGGTGCCGCCCAGGTTCTTGCCGAAGCCGGTGATCTGCTGGGTATAGTCGCCCACCGTGGTGCCGGCCGGCAGTGCCAGGCCGTTGCCGCCGGAAGCCAGCTCGTAGTTGCTCCAGCGGTTCTTGCGTGCCGACAGGCCGCCCTTGAGGGTGATGTGGTCGTTGACCTGCCATTCCACGTCGGCCTGCGTGGTCTGCAGCCGGTTGGTGGTCTTCAGGTAGCGGCCGACGAACTGGCCGTGCAGCGTGCCGTTGGCTTCCTGCGGGCCGAAGCTGAAGTTGTTCGGATCCGACACGTCGATGCCGAAGTTCAGGATCGGCACGTTGTGGTTCTGGCGGAAGTCGAACGAGAAGCCGTCCACGTTCGGCGCGTCGAACTGCACGGTGGCGCGCATCGGTTCGTCGAGCTTGGAGTCGGATACGCCATGCATGAAGTTGCCGCGCAGCGTGTCGCTGAAGCGGTGGCCGACGGTGAACACGTGCTGCTTGAAGATGGTCTTGTAGATATCGACCAGGCCTTCGCTGCGGATGTCGACGTCGTTGAACTTGCCGTAGTCCCAGCTGCCGTTCTCGTTGAAGTGGGCATCGACGATCGAGGTCTGCGGCTTGCCGTTGGCCTGCGCCATCGTGCGTCCAAACGAGATCGCCGAGATGTAGTTGTCGTAGCGGATGTTGTCGAACTTGCCGTACATGAGGTCCAGGTTGACGTCCGTGTCGGCGTTCGGCTTCCATTGCAGCGCGCCGGTCATGCCCAGGCGTTCGTAGTCCGTCATCGAGCGGCGGAAGCGCGGGATGCGCGGGTGGAACGCGCCATTGCCGGCGGCCGGATTGGCCAGGATGCCGCCGGAGTCGTCGCGGCGGCTGAACACGTCGTTGTACGCGGCGCTGCTCGACAGGCGGTCGGCGCCGGTGCCGCACGAGGTGGCGGTCACGCCCTTGCTCGGGTCGTTGGGCGGTGTCTGCGGGCTGACGCCGAGCGGCGAGCAGAAGCCGCCGTCGGTGTTGGCGGCCACGATGCTGACGGCCTCGTAGCCCTCTTCCTGCGCGCGCCGCTTGGACCAGGCGCCGGAGATCAGCGCGCCGAAGCGGCCGTACGGCGTTTCCCAGCGGTCGGAGAGCAGGCCGGTCACGCGCGGCTGGGTTTTCTTGCCCATCTCGCGGTACGATTCCTGCAGCCCGAAGCTGATGGTGCGGCCCTTGAAGTCGAACGGCCGGCCAGTGCGCAGGTCGACGGTGGCGCCCAGAGAGCCTTCCTCGACGGCCGCCTCGGAAGTCTTGCGCACCGACAGGCTGTTGAACAGCTCGGACGCGAACACGGAAAAGTCGAAGCCGCGGCCGCGGTTGGTGCTGCCGTTGATGTCGGACGCACCGGTGGCCGCCACGCCTTCGATGCCGTTGATGCGCACGCGGGTGAAGCCGGCGTTCAGGCCGCGCACCGTGATCTGCTTGCCCTCGCCGCCGTCGCCGCGCTCCAGTGCCACGCCGGGCACGCGCTGCAGCGACTCGGCCAGGTTCGCGTCGGGGAACTTGGAAATGTCCTCGGCCTTGATGACGTCGACGATGCCGTCGGCGTTCTTCTTGGTGTTCAGTGCGCTGTTCAGGCTGGCCCGGAAACCGGTGACGACGACCGTGTTGGCATTGGCATCGGCGCCATTCGCCTGGCCTCCCGGCGCCGCCGAGGAACCGGTAGCCGCCTGTGCACCCGACGCACCCGATGCATCGGATGTACCGGCGCTTGCCGGCGCAGTGGCCGATGCTGCCACTGCCGGCGCTTCCGCCACTGCCGGCGCTTCCGCCGCTGCCGGCGATTCCGCTGCCGGCGTTGCCGCGGCCTGCTGCGCTGCCGCCGCCGGCGCTTCAACCGCCTGCTGCGCCTGGGCCTGCGACGCCAGCATGGCCACGGCCATCGACGTAGCTAGCGCTATCAGCTTGGGTTGAAGCCGCACTGCGTGATGCTTGGTGTCTTGCATGGGTTTCCTCTTGCTTGGTGGTTGTCAGAACTCCGCGTGGCGGAGCGGACCGCGCCCGACATGGGGGCGCGGCCTTGATACACGGGCCGTCAGAACTTGTAGCTGAGGCCCAGCACGGCCGAGCGGCCGGAATGCACATACAGCAGCGTGTCGTTGCGCTGCGTGTCGCGGCCGTAGCGCAGCGGCTCGTCGGTCAGGTTCTGGCCTTCGAGCGACACGCGCAGGTTCGGCGTGAGCTGGTACGAGATGCTGGCGTCATAGTTGCTGGAGCCGTCGACGACCGTGAAGTCGTGGCCCTGCACATCGCCCAGCACGGCCTGCAGGTACGACGAACGGTGCGCCTTCGATACCC
>DASVVD010000701.1:0-2767 GCA_036386715.1 Pseudoduganella sp. | reverse complement strand
CCCCCACGTGTCGCTCGCCGTGCTCCATCTCGAGCGCCCGCCCGATGAGCCGGTGACCCTGTCGACGGGCTATATCGACAGGGCCTGGACCAAGCGCCTTGGCAGCCAGGCCGAAGTGGCGTTCGTCGACAGGCAGTCCCTGGTTGCCGTGGTGCGCTCCGCGAGTTCGCCCACGGCCGGCGTGGCAGCGCTGCCGCTGGCCGATGTGGCGGCGCGGCGCGGTGCGATCGCATAGCGGCTGGTTCCCGCCGGCCTGGTGACGGGTGCCGCCATGGCAGGCGCGCTGCTGCTGCTGGCACGGCGCCAGGTGTCGCTCGCCAGCGCGCTGCGCGAAGCATTGCGCAACAACGAATTCTTCCTGGTCTACCAGCCTGTCGTCGAACTGCAGTCGGGGCGCTGGATCGGCGCCGAGGCATTGCTGCGCTGGCGCCGGGCCAGCGGGGAAATGATCGGCCCCGACCTGTTCATTCCCCTCGCGGAGCAGACCGGCACGATCACGCAGATCACCGCGCGGGTGGTGCAACTGGTCGAACAGGACATGCGGCACTTCCTGGCCGCGGACCCCGACTTCCACGTGGCGCTGAACCTTGCCGCGACCGACCTGCATTCCAGTGCCATCGTCGACCAGTTCGATGCGCTGCTGGCGCGCGGCAACGCCAGCGCCGCGAACCTGATCGTGGAGATTACCGAACGGGGCATCCTCGACGTCAAGGCCGCCCTGCCGGCCATCGGCAGCTTGCGCGAGCGCGGCATTGGCGTGGCCATCGACGATTTCGGCACCGGTTATGCCGGGCTGTCCTACCTGGAAGCGCTGCCGGTGGATTTCCTGAAAATCGACCGGTCGTTCATCGAGGCGATCGGTACCGGCGCACCGACCAACCAGGTCGTTACCCATATCATTGCGATGGCATCCGCAATGGGGCTGGCGATGATCGCCGAGGGCGTCGAAACCGCGGCGCAGGCGGATTACCTGCGCGCGCGGGGCGTGCAGTTCGCGCAGGGGTGGCTGTTCGGGAAACCGCAGCCGCTTCGGACATTCATGGCCGGGCTGGCGCAAGCCAATGCGGCAGGCGTGGTTGCTCCGGACCTTGGTCCATGATGAGAAGGGTGCGAAGCCCACGCGACGCCGCAGCCGGCCTGTGGCTGGCCACCGTCCTGGCCTGCGCCGGCTGCGCCCCGGTGGCGTACGGCCTGCGCTCGTCCGTGCCGCAGGACAAAGGGGAAAACAGGGTGCAGGCACCGCCCGTTCCAGCCGCTGCGCCACGGGCCGCGCTCCACGCGCGCCTGACACTGCTCGCAAGCCGCCACGGCATCTGCCACGCCGATCTCGCGGTGATACGCCATCGCGAATTGCAGTCCGTCGATGCCGGCTATGGTTGCGCCGGGGACGCTTACGCTGCCGCGAACCAGGAACACGTCTTCCAGGCTGCCTCGCTCGGCAAGCCCTTGTTTGCGTATGCCGTGCTGAAACTTGTGCAGCAAGGAAAAATGGACCTCGATGCGCCTGTCCTCGACTACCTTCCGCGCGGCTACGCGCACCGGCAGGTCGCCTATCTTGCCGACTCCGCCATCGACCAGGTGACCGATCCGGCACTGCCGGCGGTAACGGTGCGCATGGCGCTGAACCACACGGCGGGGCTGCCGGGCTGGTCGAACGGCCCCCTGGCCTTCGACGCCAGGCCCGGCGCCCGCTGGCAATACTCGGGGGAGGGCTACCTCCTGCTGCAACGCGCAATGGAAGAGGTCACGGGGGAGCCGTTCGGCGCCTTCATGCAGCGCACGGTGTTCGGCCCGCTCGGCATGACGCACAGCGCCTACACGCGCGAGGCAAGGCTCGAACCATACATCGTCCCCGGCACGAACGACCAGGGCCCCACGCTGACATTGCCGCCTTTCCGCGAGCCGGTTGCCGCCTTTACGCTGTACACCAGCGCGCGCGACTACGGGCGCTTTCTCTCCGCACTGCTGAAGGATGAGCGCAGCCTGCGCCAGATCGCCGCGTCGCCGGTGCCGGTCAGCCCCAGGCTGGGACTCGACTGGGGATCGGGCTGGGGACTCGAACGCCACCAGGGCGACGTATTTCTTTGGCATTGGGGCAACAATCCCGGTTACCGGGCCTTCGCCATGGTGTCGCCGCGCTCGGGCGACGGCTTCGTGATGTTCACCAACAGCGAGTCGGGCATGGCGCTGGCGCGGCCCATCAGTGAAGAGGTGTTCGGCGTTTCGCACCCGGTGTTCCAGTATCACCTGTTGCGGGATGGGCTGGATAACCTGCTGTGTGAAATGCTTGATGCCTGCCGTTGAGAAGAGCAAGTCAAAGACAGCAAGGCGAACTGGACGGATTGCTCTTGCAAGCATCCTGGCGTTGCTGCGGGATGGGTAACGAGGTTGGACTGGCCCTGACTGCGCACAAACGAGTTCCGCCAGTATCCTTTGGAACAAGGAGAATCCTGGTCGGGGTGAGAGGATTCGAACCTCCGGCCTCTACGTCCCGAACGTAGCGCTCTACCGGGCTAAGCTACACCCCGACTGGTGTATAAATATTAAACCAGATTCCCGGGAGCGTGACAACTCTCCGGGCTGGAATCGTAGCGCTGGATATTCCGCCAGCCCTGCATGCAGCGGCTTCCGTTATGATCCGGCCTTGCCACTACCGAGCCGGGGAATCAATGACCACCACCATCTACCACAACAACGCCTGCAGCAATTCGCGCGGTGCGCAGGCGCTGAACCGCGAGGCGGGCATCGAGCCCGTGATCGTCGATAA
>DASVVD010000700.1:0-5199 GCA_036386715.1 Pseudoduganella sp. | reverse complement strand
CGTTCAACGTGTTCTGCGGCTCCTGCTTCTTTTGCCAGAAGGAGCTGTACGGTAATTGCCACAATACGAATGCGCAGGCGTCGGCCGTGGGCGGCATCTACGGCTACTCGCATACGGCCGGCGGCTACGACGGCGGCCAGGCCGAATTCGTGCGCGTGCCGATGGCCGACGTCGGCCCCACCGTGATCCCGCCGGACATGGACGAGGACGATGCCGTGCTGCTGACCGACGCCCTGCCGACCGGTTACCAGGCGGCCGAGATGGGCGATATCGCCGAGGGCGATACCGTGGTGGTGTTCGGTGCCGGACCGGTGGGCATCTTTGCCGCCAAGTCCGCGTGGCTGCTGGGGGCAGGGCGCGTGATCGTGGTCGACCATGTGGAATACCGGCTCGATTTCGTGCGCCGCTATGCGCAGTGCGAGGTCGTCAACTTCCGCGAAGTCGACGACATGGCCCTGCACATCAAGAAGATGACCGACTGGCTTGGCGCGGACGTCTGCATCGATGCGGTGGGCTGCGAAGCGGCCGGCAACGCGGCGCAGACGATCACCGGCGTCTATACGATGATGCAGGCCGGCTCGGCAACCGCGCTGCACTGGTGCATCAACTCGGTGCGCAAGGGCGGCAACGTGTCGATCGTGGGCGTGTACGGCCCCACGTTCAACGCGATCCCGATCGGCAATGCGCTGAACAAGGGGCTCACGCTGCGCATGAACCAAGCCAGCGTCAAGCGCCACCTGCCGCGGCTCATCGAGCACATCCAGGCAGGGCGCATCGATCCGAAGCAGATCATCACGCACCGCGTGCCGCTCGAAGAGGTGTCGGATGCGTATCACATCTTCTCGTCCAAGCTCGATGAATGCATCAAGACGGTGCTGATCCCGCCCTCGGCGAACCAGGTGCGCGCCGTCGAGTCCACCGCCAAGCATTGAGGAGAACACCATGGCCCACGACCATACGCATGACCATGACGGCAGCGAGCACACCAACGATCTCGCCGTGTTCCAGCACGGCCGTCCGCCGGTGGACCGCTCGGCGATCCAGGGCTGGGGCGCCGACCTCGACCGCAAGAACCGCCCGGGCTACCCGATGGAGCGCACGCCGCCCCGCATCGATGCGCCACTGACGCAGCCGGAGCAGCAGCGGCGCGACGTGGAAGTGCTGGTTTCGCTCGAGCGGCCGCACATCACGCCGCTGTTCGGCAGCCCGAATCCGCCGCGCGGCGTGTCGGGCATGGTGCGGCGCGCCGCCTTCAAGGAAACCGAGAACGATATCCGGCACTGGCTGCTGCTGATGCTGGCCGATCGCATCGACGTGGTCGAAGGCCTGGTCGACGACCTGGCGCGCGGCCATGTGCCCAACATCCTCGGCGAAATGGGCATCAAGGCCGAGTGGCAGCACAACAAGAAAGGGCTGGCGCAGAAGGTGGCCATCGGCGCGGCGGTGGCCGGCATCGGCTGGTACCTGCTGAAACGCCGCAACGAGGACTGAAGGCCGACACGCCATGGTGCAGATCCGTCCCGCCCGGGGCGGGCCTGCGCTACCAGTCGAGCGACAGCAGGCGCTCTGCCATCCGCGGCCAGCACAGCGTGCGCACGTCGTCCCGGCTGGCCCAGCGGAAGCCGTCCACCTCGGGTGTCGCCACGCCCGTCACGTGGTGCGGGAAAAAGCTGGTGCAGGACAGGTGGTCGAGCGTGCACAGCTCGTCGCCGGCAGCGACCTGGAACAGGTGCAGCCGCTTGTCGCGCCGGTAATCGAATGCGCCCAGGTCGGTGAAGCGGTCGGCGGCGATGTCCAGCCCGGCTTCCTCGAACAGTTCGCGGCGTGCCGCCTGCAGCGGCGTCTCGCCGGCATCGCGCAATCCTTTCGGGATGTCCCAGTGTTTCGTGCCCGTCACGTGGCACAACAGCAACCGGCCGGAAGCGTCAACGATCAGGGTGCCGCAAGAAGTATCCAATTGCCATCCTTTCATTGCAAAGCCGCATTTTACCGGTGCCGGAGCGACTTGCATTGTCGTTTTCTTGTAGTTCCTTGCGGAAACTTATCGACAGTTGCCGGACGCTGTACTACAGTATCAGCTCGCGCGGTTCCCCATCCCCGTACCGCCATCCATTCACATTGTGCCGGCGACCAGCCGTGCACCGATCACCGTTCCGTCAACCCATTACAACCCCACCGGGCGCATGCCGCACCTGGCCGGAGAAAACATGTCATTGATGCTTCACGCTGCACGCCGCCGCACCCTCGTTTCGACCGCCGTCCTGGCAGTGGTGCTCGCCGGCGTGCATGCCGGCGCGCGCGCGCAGGCGAAGTGGACGTTCGGCGGTTTCGGCACGCTGGCCGCGGTGCATTCGACAGAGGAGCACGCCGACTATACGGCCAGTCCTATTTCCCCCGGCCAGGCCGGCTACAGCAAGCGATGGGCGTTCGACGTGGACAGCCGGATCGGTGCCCAGCTCGGCGTCCAGTTCGACCGCCGCTGGTCCGCGGTCGTGCAGGTGGTGCAGGAGAAGGGCATCGACAATTCGTTCGAGCCGGTGCTGAACTGGGCGAACGTGAAGTTCCAGGTCACGCCCGAACTCTCGGTGCGCGCGGGGCGCATCGCGCTGCCGCTGTTCCTGGCGGCGGACTACCGCAAGGCCAGCTACGCGCTGCCGTGGCTGCGCACGCCCGTTGAACTGTACAGCCTGATGCCGATCTCGAACAGCGACGGCATCGATGCCAGCTACCGCTGGAATGCCGTCGGTTTCAAGCATGAGACCCAGCTGCTGGTCGGGCGGGCGCCGGTGCGGCTGAACCAGGAGGCCAGCGGCAGGACCAAAAACCTGATCGGCCTCACGCACAACGCCACGGCCGGCGCCCTGACACTGCGCGCCACCGTGGCCCGCTCGATGCTCGAGATCGAAGGCGCCGAGCCGTTGTTCGATGCGTTCCGCAGCTTCGGGCCGCCCGGCCAGGCGCTGGCGGACCGTTTCGACATCGCCAGGCGCAATGTGCGGGTCCTGGGCGCCGGTTTCAACTATGACCCCGGCAACTGGTTCCTGATGGGCGAAATCGGCCGGATCGACACCCGTTCGATGCTGGGCGACCAGACCGCGGGCTATCTTTCCGGCGGTTACCGCATCGGTACCCTGGCACCCTATGCCACCTATGCGCGCGTGGACGCAAACATGCCGAACCGTGTGGACGGCCTGCCGACCGCCGGCCTGCCGGCGCCGGCCGCGGAGATGGCCATGTTCCTGAACGGAACGCTGAACGAACAGTTGCGCCGCGTCGGCGTGCAGGATACTGCCAGCATCGGCATGCGCTGGGACTTTGCCCCGAACTATGCGTTCAAGATGCAGCTCGACCGGGTCAGGCCGCGTGGCGGCTCCGACGGCACGCTGATCAACGTGCAGCCGGGATTCCGGTCCGGCCATGCGTTCGGCGTGGTCAGCGCCAGCGTGGACTTTGTGTTCTGAACGGGGCCTGCATGTTCAACAGAAAACTTTGCAATACGCTGGCGCTCGTTGCCGCCCTGGCAGCCGGCAGTGCGCAGGCCGCCGACCTCGTGGTCATTGTCTCGGCCCGCGCGCCGGTGACGGCGCTGCGCGCCGACCAGGTCGCCGATATTTTCCTTTCCGAAGCCAACCGTTTTCCCGATGGCAGCGAGGCAATCGCCATCGACCAGCAGATCGGTACCGTGCTGCGCAACGAATTCTACGACAGGGTGGCGCACCGCTCGCCGGCCCTGATGAAGGCTTACTGGACCAAGATGGTCTTCACGGGCCGCGGGCAGCCGCCGCGCGAGGCGGCAGGCAGTGCCGTCCGCAAGCTGGTGGCCGAGAATCCGGGCATGATCGGCTATATCGATCGCGCGGACCTCGACCCGACCGTGCGTGCAGTGCTGACGGTGCGCTGATGCCCAATACAGGCCCGGCCCCCCGCAGCAGGCGCCTGCTGCGCCTCGGTCTCGAAACCTATGTTTCGCTGCCGCTGTTCATGCTGCTGCTGGTGGGCGTGATCTGGGCCGTCACGTTCCACTTCATCGGCAACGAGCGCGCGGCTGCGCAGGCGGTAGCGCGCGACTCGGTCACGGAGCTGCTCGACACCTACGAGGCCCAGGTGGCCCGTAACCTGACCGGCATCGACCAGACGCTGAAGCTGGTCAAGTATGCCAGCGAGCGCAAGGGCCCGACCGCGGCTTTGCCGGAACTCGCCCGGGAAGGCTTGCTGCCCCCAGGCCTGGTATTCGCCGTCAGCATCGCCGATGCGTCCGGCCGCGTGATTGCCAGCAACCCGGCGGCGCCCGCGCAGTCCGTGGCGGGCGAACGCTATTTCGAATTCCATCGCCAGCGCGATACGGGGCAGCCGTTCGTGGCCGAGACCATGCGCCACACCTCCCGCCAGGACTGGCACATCCACTTCACGCGCCGGCTCAATGGACCGGACGGCCTGTTTGCCGGCGTGGTGATCCTGGAGGTGGACCCGGCCTATTTCACCATCGGCTACGAGCGTTCGCGCCAGGGTGACCTGGGGCTGCTGGCCCTGGCCGGCACCGATGGCGTGATGCGCTCGGTGCGGACCGGCGAGCGCATTTCCTGGGGCCAGCGCGTCGACCTGGCGGCCTGGGAGCGGCCGTCCGCGCAGCCGTGGACGTCGACGCTGGACGGCGTGCCGCGCCACACGGCAATGCGCACGCTGCGCACCTATGGGCTGGCGATCATGGTCGGCCTGGCCGACGCCGAGCAGATGGCGCCGTTCGAGGCGGCCCGCCGCACCCACCTGTGGGAGGCCGGCATCGCCTCGGCCGTGCTGCTGCTGGTCATCGCGCTGGTGTGGGCCTGGTCGTTGCAAGGCGCAAAGGCGCATCGCCGCATCCGCCGCGCGCAGGAAACCTATGCCGCCGCATCGGAGGCGAACCTGGATGCATTCTTCGTGCTGCGCGCGATCTGGAACAAGCAAGGCCGGATCACCGATTTCCGCATCGTCTCGGCCAATACGCGCGCCGAACAGCTGACGGGGCGCAGCAAGGAGCACTTGCGCAACAACACCTTGCTCCAGTGGCTGCCGCGCGCGGGCGAGACCGGCATGCTCGACAGCCTGGCCCGCATCACGGTGGCCGGCGGGGTATTCCAGGAAGAATTGCACAACGACATGCCCGAACTTAACGCCGAGTGGATGCACTGCCAGGTCGTCGGCGTCGAACAAGGGGTGGTG
>DASVVD010000699.1:0-5381 GCA_036386715.1 Pseudoduganella sp. | reverse complement strand
CGAAGTCGCCATCCGGTCCGCCCGGGTTGTGGCTGGCCGACAGGATGATGCCGCCCATCGCCTCGTGCTTGCGGATCACGCACGACACGGCCGGCGTCGACAGGATGCCGCCGCGCCCCACCAGCACGCGCGCCACGCCGTTGGCGGCGGCCATCTTCAGGATGGTGCGCACCGCTGCGCGGTTGTGGTAGCGGCCATCGCCACCCAGCACCAGGGTCTTGCCGGACAGGTCGCCGAGCGAATCGAACACGCTCTGCACGAAGTTCTCGAGATAGTGGGGCTGCTGGAAAATACCGACCTTCTTGCGCAGGCCGGATGTGCCCGGCCGTTGGCCGGGGATGGGTGTCGTCGAAATTGTCTGGATTGCCATGTCTGCTCCGCTGTGGTGTTACCTTAAGATTAACATCCCAGCGTACCGCGATCTAGTGTGCGGGGGCGCGCGGCTCGTTGCCTGAACGACTTATTCCGCTCTATCTGGCCTGGGGCGCGGTGTCCTGCACGAACAGCGTCAGCGCCGCGGCCACCAGCATGGCGCCGCCGCCCAGGGCCAGCGTGCTGGCGGTGTGGCCGCCGAAGAAGTGGCTGGTGATGAAGCCCAGCAGCAGGCTGCTGACGATCTGCGGAATCACCACGAAGAAATTGAACACGCCCATGTAGTACCCCATCCGCTTCGCCGGCAGTGCGCCGGCCAGGATCGCATACGGCATCGTCAGGATGCTGGCCCAGGCGATGCCCACGCCGATCATCGGCAGCAACAGCGCCTGCCTGTCATGGATCTGGGCCACGCTGGCCAGCGAAAGCCCGCCGATGGCGAGGCAGATCATGTGCACCGTCTTGCGGCTGGTGGCGCGGGCCAGTACCGGCAGGAGGAACGCGGCCAGCGCCGATACGCCCGAGTACACGGCGAACATGGTGCCGACCCAGTTGCCGGCCGCCTGGTAGGCGGCCGACTGCGCATCGGTGGTATTGAACACATTGTCGGCAATCGCCGAGGTGGTATAGATCCACATCGCGAACAGGCCGATCCACGTGAAGAACTGCACGAACGCCAGCTGCACCATGGTCTTCGGCATGCCGCCGAAGCCGCCGAAGATCTCGGCCAGCGCGTGCCCCAGGCCGGCGGTGCTGCGCTCCTTGCGAAATGCTTCGAGATTTTCCGGTGGCAGTTCATCGGCCGTCAGCACGGTCCACAGCACGGACAGGAAGAACACCGCACCGCCGGCATAGAACGAATAGCGCACCGAATCGGGAATGCCGCCGCTGGCCGCCACGTTGCTGACGCCGAGGTATTCCGAGAAGATCGTGGGCAGCAGCGACGCAATCACGGCGCCGCAGCCGATGAAGAAGGTCTGCATCGCGAAGCCGGCCGTCTGCTGCGAAGGGTCGAGCTTGTCGCCGACGAAGGCACGGAACGGCTCCATCGACACGTTGATCGCCGCATCCATCATCCACAGCACGGCGGCGGCCATCCACAGCGCCTGCGAGTTCGGCATCAGGAACAGCGCGATCGACGCGAACACCGCGCCCAGGAAGAAGAACGGCCGGCGCCGGCCCCACTTCGGGTGCCACGTGTTGTCGGACAGGTAGCCGATGATGGGCTGCACCAGCAGGCCCGTGACGGGCGCGGCCAGCCACAGCAGCGGCAGTTCATCGGGATTGGCGCCCAGCGTGGAGAAGATGCGGCTGGTATTGGCATTCTGCAGCGCGAAGCCGAACTGGATGCCGAAAAAGCCGAAGCTCATGTTCCACAACTGCCAGAACGACAGCCGGGGCTTGATGGAATAAGAGTGCATCCAGGTCTCCGATATTATGCGCGACTATATTTGTAGCAAAATAACATGCCCCGGACAGCCAGTCAACCGGATAAACACCCCTGGAATGCCCCGCTACAGCACCATTTGTAGTCAAACAACAGAAAAACCCGGGACAGACCCTGTTTTACAAGAAATTCGCCGCGTCGCTGGGCCAGGCCGGTGCCGTCGCCTGGGTGATTCGGCAATTCGGCACCTGCTTTACCCGCAATCCCGGCTGTCCTACAACTGCACCGAGACCTTTGCCGCCAGCCGGGCACGGGCCGGCAGCGCGGCCTTCAGGACGCCGGTTTTTGCATCCCAGGCAAACGCCAGGGGCCGCCCGTCGAGCAGCACGCGCTTCGGCCTGGCAATGCCGTGAATGTGCAGTGTGTAAGCACGCACTACCGGCGCGGCGGCGCGGCCCGTCTCGGTGGCGATGCCGATGTCGAGCGTGCCAGGCTGCGCCGAGGCGGTAAAGCGGGCCAGTTCGTATTTGCCCTTGCCATAGGCATCGGCGGTGGCACCGTCATCGTCGTACAGCATGCCCGAAGACGCATGCACGGCGGCATCGTGCCAGTAATGCAGGTCGATGCTGCGGCCCGTGTAGTCGCGCGTTGACAGTAACTGCGGCACCACCGGCGCCATCGGCACGAACGCACCGGCACGCACATAGACGGGGATGCGTTCCTCGGCCACGTCGACCGTTTCGAGGATGCCGCCCCGGTGGCGCGCGCCGCTGTGGAAATCGAACCAGGTGCTGCCCTTGGTCGGGAAGTACACCTGCTTGCGCCGCGCACCCGGCTCGGTCACCGGCGCCACCAGGAAGCTGCCGCCCCACAGGTACGTGGAAGCCAGCGTGCCCGCATCGTTGCCGGCATCCTCGAACAGCACGGGGCGCATCAGTGGCATGCCGGTGGTGCTGTTCTCGAACGCCATCGTGTAGTGATAAGGCAGCAGCGCATAGCGCAACCGGATCGCTTCGGCCGCCAGCCGTTTCGCGCGCGGCGCGCGGAACACCGGTTCGGACGGCACCTCTTCCTGCGCGTGCGGACGGAACACCGGCTGGAACACGCCGTATTGCAGCCAGCGCACATACAGTTCGTCATCCAGCACCGGGCCGGCAAAGCCGCCCAGGTCGGAATGCATGTACGCCAGGCCCTGCATGCCCATCTGCAGGGCGATTTCCATCTGCGACTGCAGGCCGCCCCAGCTGCGCGACACGTCGCCGGACCATGGAATGAGGCCGAAACGCTGCGAGCCGGAATAGCCGGCGCGCATCAGGATGAACGGCCGCTCGTCCGGAAAGTCCTTCGCGTAGCCCTCGGCGATCAGCCGCGCCCAGTCATGGCCATAGATGTTGTGCACCTGGTCCGCCGATCCGGTGGCGTGCTGCAGCGCCGCCGGGTGCAGTTCCGGCTCGCCCAGGTCGCCCCACCAGCCGGCCACGCCCTGCTGCTTCAGGCCCTTGTAGATATTCCAGAGCCAGCCCTTGCCCTGCGGGCTGAAGATGTCCACCAGCCCGGTGTTCCCGAAGAAGAAGTCATACGTATACGGCGCGCCTTCCTTCGTGGTGGCCAGCGCCCTGGCATCGACGGCCTCCTGCCAGCGGCCCGATGTGGTCAGCACGAACGGCTCGGTGATGACCACCGTGTTCACGCCCTTCGCCTTCAGGTCGCGCAGCATGCCCTGCGGATCGGGAAAAGCTTCCTTGTCCCATGCCAGGTTGCCCATCGTGCCCTTGACCTCCTTGCCGAACCAGTACAGGTCGAGCACCACCGCATCGAGCGGGATCTTCTCGTCGATGAACCGGTCGACGACGCCACGCACTTCCTTCTCGTCGTGGTAGCCGAAGCGGCTGGCGAAGTTGCCGAACGCCCAGCGCGGCGGCAGCGGCTGGCGACCCGTCAGGCTGGTGTAGCCGGCCATCACGTCCGGCCAGGCATCGCCGGCGATCACCTGGTAGGTCTTGCGCCCGCCGATGGTTTCGTACGACAGCGTGCCGTCCTTGCGGCTGTCGAAATCCAGCCAGCCGGCCTGCGGGTTATCGAAGTGCAGCGCGTACTTTTTCGACGACAGTGCCACGGGCAGCGTGAAGTTCAGCAGCTCCGAGCGGTCGCCGTAGCCGTAGTGCGCCTTGTTGTAAAGCTGGAAGCGGTGGCCGCGCCGGTTCATGCCCACCGCGCGCGCGCCGGCACCATACAGGGCCTCGTCGCCGTCGAGCGCGAACTCCAGCGCCTCCATGCCCTCTTTCCTGGTGTAGCCCAGTTTTTCCGCTACCAGCGGCTGGCCCTTGTACGTGTAGGCGATGCGCAGCGGCCGGCGCTCGATCGTCACGGCGATGCCGGGTGTCGCGAACTCGATGCGGCCATCCGCTTCCTTCACGGTCGCCGCCACGCCGGCCGGCGCCAGCACCACCGCATGCGAACGCGGATCATATTGCTCGCCGTCCGGGACGAACGTGGTCTCGACGATCGCCGCGGAGTAGGGCCGGATCAGGTAGCGGCCATCGTTGGTGACGATCTCGAGCACGCCGCCCTTCTCGGTCCAGCTTTGCACGTGCCGCGCGCTGTTCTGCGCTGCGGCGGATTGACAGGCGAAGGCCAGCGCGAGCGCTGCGGTCGTGGCGATTTTCATGGTCTCGAAGGGAACAGGGAAAGAGCCCGGAGCATGACAAAACACCGGCCGTAACACAAGTGCGAACAGCTGCCTTTGCGCTATATTGGCAGCTACATTCACACGATGGGATCCACGATGATCACGAAGCCTGCCACCCTGCCCGCCGCGCTGCGCATGCTGCTTCTCATCGCGCCTCTCGCCGGGCTGCCTGACGCGGTCGCGGCACCGGCACAGGCCCGGGCCAAGGCAGCGCCCAGGTCCCAGGCGAAGGCGCCGGCACAACCGGCGATGGTCGAGGCCAAGCGCTTCCTGGCGCAGACCGAAAGCAGTTTCGACAAGCTGAATGCGGACCAGGCCCGCGCCGAATGGGTCGCCGCCAACTTCATCACCGACGATACCGAGGCGATCGCCGCGCATTTCGGTGCACTGCAGCTGGAAGCGGCCGGCCAGGCGGCCCTGGCGGCGCGCCGCTTCAATGGCCTGAACCTCAGCAACACCGATGCGCGCAAGATGAAGCTGCTGCAGCTGACGCTGATGCTGTCCGACCCGAAGGAGCGTGCCGCCTATACGGCCGCGCGCGCGGCGCTGGCCGGCGCCTACGGCAAGGCCGCTTACTGTCCCGCGGACGGTCGCCCCTGCATGGCGCTGGGCGAGCTGGAGAAAATCCTGGCCACCAGCCGCGATCCCGCGAAACTGCAGGAAGCGTGGGCCGGCTGGCATGCGCAGGCACCCGCCTACAAGAGCCGCTACGCCGATTTCGTGCAGCTGTCGAACAAGGGCGCCCGCGAAATGGGCTATCCCGACACGGGCGCTCTGTGGCGCTCCGGCTACGACATGCCGCCCGAGGAATTCACGTTCGAGATGGAACGCCTGTGGCTGGAGGTCAAGCCGCTGTACGAAGCGCTGCATGAATACGCACGCTACAAGCTGCGCGCCGCCTATGGCCCGGACGTGGTGCCGCTGACCGGCCCC
>DASVVD010000698.1:0-3233 GCA_036386715.1 Pseudoduganella sp. | reverse complement strand
GCACGACGACCGACACGTCACGGCCATTTTCAGCGGCCAGCTGCTTGATCCTGATGGCCGCCGCCAGGCCGGCCGGACCGCCGCCGACAATGACGACGTCGTATTCCATCACGTCGCGGGGGCAGGATTCCGAAAGTTGCTTGTTCATGGGTTAGCTCAGCTTCAAAACAGGAGCACCGATGCTGCATACCGCGCACGCAACGCTCCATTGGTGACATGGGGACCGCAGGCTATGTGCAGGTGCCCTTTATATGAGTTTGGC
This sequence comes from Pseudoduganella sp., assembly GCA_036386715.1. Classification (GTDB taxonomy): domain Bacteria; phylum Pseudomonadota; class Gammaproteobacteria; order Burkholderiales; family Burkholderiaceae_D; genus Rugamonas. Next base: position 2,971 of record DASVVD010000698.1, on the reverse strand, counting down.
GATCTTCACTGCAATGGCGATGAAATGCACGAACCTTACGTTTACGTAAACGTAATTTCGAGTATAGAATACCATTTCCGATTTAGAATTGGTATGTGATGTGAAATTAGTTTTGACCCATGCCGCGTATTCGCGACTACGTCGCTCCTCCACGCCCCCCAGCCAGCGAATCTCGCTAAAAATACTGGCGGGCTCCACTACTGCCGCCGCCGGTATCAGCATCGGCTATGGCGCTTGATTATCACCTCGTCCTGTCCCACTTTCAGGAGACCACAATGCGCGTGGTGGCGGCAACTTGGTGACCATATCGTTTCAGCCTGAAGCTGGTCAGTATTCATCCGCAGCCTCAGGCCAGTGCTTCGGATCGACTCAAATCTCAAGGTTGTCGATCAACCGTGTCGTCCCCAGCCTGGCTGCAGCCAGCACCACCAGCGGTGTGCCTGCCGCGACCTGTTCAGCACTCGGTGCCAGCAGGTCGTCGCGCTTGCGCACCGAAATATAATCGGGCTTCCAGCCCCGCTGCGCCAAGTGCTCCATGGCCCTGCGCTCCACCTGTGCGATGGCCAGCCGGCCTTCCCGTATTTCGCTGGCGACGACATTCAGGCGACCGAACAAGGCCGGCGCTTCGTCGCGCTCCGCGGCGGACAGATAGATATTTCGCGAGGACAGTGCCAGGCCGTCGTCGGCGCGACAGGTTTCGGCACCGATGATCTCCGTCGGCATCGCCAGCTGGCGCGTCATGTTCCGCACGATCATCAACTGCTGGTAGTCCTTCTTGCCGAACACCGCCACGCGCGGCTGTACGCATGAAAACATCTTGGTGACCACCGTGCATACACCATTGAAGAACCCGGGGCGGAACTCGCCTTCGAGCATGTTGCCCAGGTCGTCCGGCGGCTGAACCCGGTATTGCTGGGGTTCCGGATATAGCGCCTTTTCGCTGGGCGCAAACAGCACGTACACGCCTTCTTTTTCCAGCTTTTCCGCATCGGCCTGCAGGGTGCGCGGATAACGATCGAAATCGTCGTTCGGACCGAATTGCAGGCGATTGACAAAAATCGATGCGACCACCGGGTCGCCATGCTTGCGTGCCAACCGCATCAGCGACAGATGGCCTTCATGCAGGTTTCCCATGGTGGGAACGAATACGGTACGGAGCTGGCCATGCAACTGGTCGCGCAGGTCCTCGATGGAAGTGATGATTTTCATATTGAACGAGTATTGTTGGGGTTGGGGACGCTGACAGCTGCCGCACTGCGCGAATGTTATTGCCCTGCATTCCGGTCGCCGACATCGTAAAAGAAGCGGCGGCGTTCGGGACGACGCCGCCGTCGGACATGACGGTCTCTACATGTTCGGATAGTTCGGCCCGCCCCCGCCCTCAGGCGTCACCCAGACGATGTTCTGCATCGGGTCCTTGATGTCACACGTCTTGCAGTGCAGGCAGTTCTGGGCATTGATCTGCAGGCGCGCGGCATCTCCTTCCGCGCGGATATATTCATACACGCCCGCCGGGCAATAACGTTCCTCGGGACCATCGAAATTACCCAGGTTGACCTGAACGGGCAGCGCGTCCGAGCGCAGAGTCAGGTGCACGGGCTGCTCCTCGCTGTGGTTGGTGTTCGAGATGAATACCGACGACAGACGATCGAACGTCAGTTTGCCGTCCGGCTTCGGATAGGCGATGGGTTTGAAACTTCGCGCGGGACGCAGCCGTTCATGATCGGTATGTCCATGGTGCAGCGTCCATGGTGCCTTGCCACGAAATAGCACCTGGTCGATGCCTACCATGAACGTTCCTTTGTACAATCCTTTCGCCATTGCAGGCTTGAAGTTGCGGCCTTTGTACAACTCGTCGAACAGCCACGACTGGCGGAACGTGGTGGGGAACGCCAGCAGTTCGTCGCCCGCCCGGCCGACGGCCAGCGCATCGAACGCCGCCTCTGCCGCCAGCATGCCGGTCTTCATCGCCGCATGGCTGCCCTTGATGCGCGACGCATTGAGGAATCCTGCGTCACAGCCGATCAGCACACCGCCCGGGAAGGTCAGCTTCGGCAGTGACTGCAGGCCGCCGGCCGTCAGCGCCCGGGCACCGTATGAAATGCGCCGGCCGCCTTCGAAGAACTTGCGGATCTCGGGATGCGTCTTGTAGCGCTGGAATTCCTCGTACGGTGACAGATAAGGATTTTCGTACCCCAGTCCCACGACGTAGCCGACCGCAACCTGGTTGTTTTCCTGGTGATACAGGAACGAGCCACCATACGTATCCGCGCCGAGCGGCCAGCCGGCCGTATGGATGACAAGCCCGGGCTGGTGCCTGGCCGGATCGATTTCCCACAGTTCCTTGATGCCCAGCGCATAGGTCTGAGGATCGCTGTCGAGGTCGAGCGCGAACCTCCTGATCAGCTGCTTGCCGAGATGGCCCCGTGCGCCTTCCGCGAAGAACGTGTACTTCGCGTGCAGTTCCATGCCGGGCTGGAAAGCCGCGGTGGGATGGCCGTGTCGGTCGATCCCCATGTCGCCGGTGGCGACGCCCTTGACCGAACCGTCGGCGTGATACAGCAATTCGGCGGCCGGAAAACCCGGAAAGATCTCGACCCCCAGTATCTCGGCCTGCTCGCCCAGCCAGCGCACCACATTCGCCAGCGAGATCACGTAGTTGCCGTGATTCCGGAAACAGACAGGCAGCACCCATTCCGGGGTCTTGTAAGCCCTGTTTTCGGTGAGGAAGAGGAAGCGATCCTCGGTCACCGGCGTGGTCAGCGGCGCGCCCATTGCCTGCCAGTCCGGAAACAGCTCATGCATCGCGATCGGGTCCATCACGGCGCCCGACAGGATGTGCGCACCGATCTCGGAGCCCTTTTCGAGCACGCACACCGAAAGCTCGCGCCCCTCGGCCTCGGCAAGCTGTTTCAGCCGGATCGACGCCGCCAGCCCCGCCGGGCCGCCACCGACGATCACCACGTCGTAG
>DASVVD010000697.1:0-14721 GCA_036386715.1 Pseudoduganella sp. | reverse complement strand
TATCGACAACCACCCGGAGAGACCCACCATGAAAAAACTGATCGCCCTCGTTCTTGCCGCCGGCTTCTCGGCCGCCGCATTCGCCGCGCCTGAAACCTATGTGATCGACGACTCGCATACCTTTGCGCGTTTCTCGTACAGCCACCTGGGGTTCTCGACGCAGGAAAGCCGCTTCGACAGCACCAAGGGCAAGATCACGATCGACCGCGCCGCCAAGACCGGCTCGACCGAAATCATCATCGACACCAAATCCATCAACACGGGTAATTCCACCTTCAATGGCCACCTGAAGGGCGCCGACTTCTTCGACGTGGAGAAATTCCCGACCATCACGTTCAAGTCGAGCAAGTTCAACTTCAATGGCGATGCGCTGGCGTCGGTGGACGGCAACCTGACCATCAAGGGCATCACCAAGCCGGTGAACCTGAAGGTCACGTCGTTCAAGTGCCAGCCGCACCCGATGGCGAAGAAGGATGCCTGCGGCGCCAACGCGACCGCCACCATCAAGCGCTCCGAATTCAACGCCGGCAAATACGCGCCGAACGTCAGCGATGACGTGACGCTGACGTTCTCGGTGGAAGCCATCAAGGAATAAGCGGCCGCATCGTGCCCTGGCGGGCAGCGGTCGCCCGGCAATTTTTTTGCAGTTTCAAACAAGGAAAAAAGCATGAAGCGACTGATGCTCGCTGCCGCGATCGCGGCGGCAGGGACCAACACATCCATGGCCACCGACCTGATCGTCACCAACGCCAAGGTGGCGACCATGGTCAAGGAAGGCCAGTTCGCCCAGGCCGTGGCGATCGACAACGGCAAGATCTCGGCGGTGGGCACCAACGCCCAGGTGCTGAAGAAGAAAACCGCCAGCACCCAGGTGATCGATGCGGGCGGGCGCACCGTGATCCCCGGCCTGAACGACTCCCACCTGCACATCATCCGCGAAGGCCTGAACTACAACGCCGAGCTGCGCTGGGATGGCGTCACGTCACTCAAGCGCGCGCTGGAAATGCTCAGGGAGCAGGCGGCGCGCACGCCCGATGGCCAGTGGATCAAGGTCGTCGGCGGCTGGAACGAATACCAGTTCGACGAAAAGCGCCTGCCCACGCTGGCCGAAATCAACGAGGCGGTACCCGACAAGCCGGTCTTCCTGCTGTACCTGTATGGCCTGGGCTTCCTGAACAAGAAGGGCATCGAGACCCTCGGCTACGACGCGAAAACCCAATACAAGGAAGGCGTGGTGGAACTGGGCGCCCACGGCAAGCCGACCGGCCTGCTGATCGCCAAGCCGAACGCGCTGATCCTGTATTCCACGCTGGCCAGGACCGGCACGCTGCCGCGCGAGCAGCAACTCAATTCCACGCAGCAGTACTACCGCGAGCTGAACCGCCTGGGCATCACCAGCGCGATCGACGCCGGCGGCGGTGGCCAGGCCTATCCGGACGACTATGCCGTGAGCCTGGAGCTGGCCAGGGACGGCAAGCTGACGGTGCGCACGTCGTATTACCTGTTCGCTCAGAAGCCCGGCAAGGAACTGGAAGACTACCAGCGCTGGCTGACCCAGACCAAACCGGACCGGAACGACCACCTGTTCTACGCCAACGGCTACAACACCGAGGGCGGCGGCGAAAACCTGGTGTGGAGCGCGGCCGACTTCGAGAACTTCCTGGAGCCGCGGCCCGACATGCCGGACCACATGGAAGGCGAGCTGGAACCCGTGCTGCGCCTGCTGGTGAAGAACCGCTGGCCGTTCCGCATCCACGCCACCTACGGCGAATCGATCGAACGCGACCTGGCCGTGATCGAGAAAATCAACCGCGACCAGCCCCTCGACGGCCTGCGCTGGTTCTTCGACCATGCCGAAACGATCTCGGACGACCAGCTGGCGCGTGTGAAAAAACTGGGCGGCGGCATCGCCGTGCAGAACCGCATGTATTTCCAGGGCGAGGCGTACTGGAAGCGTTATGGCGCCCAGACGCGTCAGATGCCGCCGATCCGCACCATGCTCAAGATGGGCCTGCCCGTGGGCCTGGGTACCGACGGCACGCGCGTTTCCAGTTACGGCCCGTGGCCTTCGATCTACTGGGCCGTCAGCGGCAAGACGGCCGGCGGCCTGCAGATCTGGCAGGACAAGGACCGCCTGTCACGCTACGAGGCGCTGCAGCTGATGACCCGCGGCAGCGCCTGGATGAGCGGCGAGGAAAAGCTCAAGGGCACGCTGGCCGTGGGCCAGTATGCCGACCTGGTGATCCTGCCGCAGGATTACTTCACCATGCCGGCGGGCGGCATCCGCAACCTGGAAGCGGCGCTGACGGTCGTCAACGGCAAGGTCGTGTACGCCGGCGAGGCCTTCGGCAAGGTCGCGCCGGAAGTGCCCGCCGTGCTGCCCGAATGGAGCCCGGTGAAGCATTACGGCGGCTACCAGAACAAATAAGGCAAGGGGAGGCAGGATGCTGAAACGACTCATCGGAACCGCCACGCCGGATGCGGGCCTGCTGTTCGCCCGCCTGGCGGGCGCCGCGCTGCTGCTGTGGGTGCACGGCTTGCCGAAGCTGCTGCACTGGCAAGGCGAACTGGCCCATATCGACGACCCGCTGCACCTGGGGCGCGGCATCACCCTGGCGTGCGCGCTGTTTGCCGAGGTGCTGTGCCCGTTCCTGATTGCCGCCGGCCTGTTTACCCGGCTGGCCTGCCTGCCGGTGCTGTTCCTGGTGGCGGTGTCGGTGGCGCTGGTGCACCCGGAATGGGCCACGGTGAAGGGGCAGTTCGACGGCCAGTTCTCCTGGCTGCTGCTGATCGTGTTCGGGACCATCGCGCTGGCCGGCGCCGGACGCTGGTCGGTCGACCGCCGGCTGGCGACAGTCCGGGCGTAGCCTTTACAGCCAGCCCAGGGCGCCGAGCAGCGCGCCTGCGCCGAGCAGCCACAGCAGATGGATGCGGGTGCGCCAGATCACCAGCGCGGCCGTCACCGAAACCGCGTACAGCGGCCAGTCGGTGGCGAAATCGCTGTTGGCGCTGCCGAGGATGATGCCGGTCGAGACCAGCATGGCGATCACCAGCGGCGCCATGCCCTGCTTGAAGGCCCGCACGGCACGTAGCTCGCGGTTGCGCTGGCCCCAGTTCGCCGCCAGCAGCATCAGCACGCTGGAAGGGAGCAGGGCGCCCACCATCGTGACCAGCACGCCCAGCACTGCGGCGGCATAGCTGCCCGCGTTCAGTCCCACGTTCCAGCCCATCAGCGCCACGAACAGCACGTTCGGCCCCGGTGCCGCCTGGGCGATCGCGATCGAATCGTTGAACTGCGTCTGCGTCAGCCAGCCATGCTGTTCTACCAGGTAGCGGTGCATTTCCGCGGTGGTCGCGATGGTGCCGCCCACCGACATCAGTGAAATCACCAGGTAATGGACGAACAGGTCGAGCCAGTCGTGCCACGCCAGCACGATGGCCAGCTCGTGGGCAGGGAGCGCGCCGGTCATGGCTTGAGCTTGCGCCAGGTGAGCACGCAGCCGGTGCCGCCCAGCACCACCAAGGCGACCAGCATGGGCAGGCGCAGCACCACGATGCCGAATACGCCCAGTGCGGCCAGCGGCAGCGTGACGGCGAGCGGCAGCGGGTGCCGGCGCAGGGTCGCCGCCAGCTTGATGCCGGTCGCCACGATCATGCCGGCGGCCACCGCGGCCATGCCGCGCAGCGCGCCGGCGACCCGCGGGTGATCAGAATAGTGGGAGTAGATCGAGCCGAGCGCCAGCACGATCAGGGCCGGCACCAGCAGCAGCCCGAGCAGGGCCACCGCGGCGCCGCGCAGGCCGAAGAACCGGCTGCCGATGACGAGCGACAGGTTGCACACATTCGGGCCCGGCATGGTCTGCGCGACAGCCCATTCCTCGATGAATTCTTCCTGCGACATCCAGCGCCGCCGTTCGACGATCTCGCGCTGCACGACCGGCAGCACGCCGCCGAAGCCCTGCAGGGCCAGGACGGTAAAGGCAACGAACAGTTCGGTGAGGGAGCGGGGGCGGGCGGTCGCGTCGGTCATGGGGCGCCATTATCCGCGCCCGCCTGCCGCCTGTCCACGCCGCCTGTCCATGTGCTCCCCGCCGCAACCGGCCTCAGCCCCCGCCGATGCCCTCCTGGATGATGCCGCTGCCGCCACAGTCGGGGCATGGCTTGCCGTCCGCCAGCTTGCCGCTGCCATGGCAGGCAGGGCAGACATCCTCGCCGCTGCCAGGGGTGCCGGGTGCCGCTTCGTCGCCGGGATTCAGGGGTTCGGTCATGATGGTCTCCTTAAAAGTGCCGAGGATAGCGCGGTGCCGGACCATGCACTGCGCGCTAGCTAACACTGCGGCATCGCCGGCATGGCGGCCTGCCGGTTATGCACAAAGATTGGCCTGAAGAACATCTTCGATTTTTTTTCAACAGGCTGATGCAATTTCACCGATGGGTTCGTAAGTCATTGATTCCATTGAGCGCAGGGTCTGCCTTTTGAACGGGCAGTTTAAGGAAAATGGCGCCGTTACTGGCTGTTTGCCTTGTCAAGGGCGCCTTATCAACAAAGTTATCCCCAGTCTGTGTGGATATTTGCAGAATTTCTTTATAATCAGTGACTTGAGACAAGAGTTTGAGCTGCATCAATAAAACAGCGCGCCGGCTGGCCGACAATAGGGCCGCCATGATCGCTGTATGCCTATACAGCCCAGCCCGCGGGCAGGTGACCCGTCACGGTAAACTGCCCCGGCTCGGCGCCCGGTGCCGCCTGCAGCCGAACCGTGCTGCCGGACCGGTCCAGCGGCACGTCGCCACTCCAGCCCTGGCCACCGCGCAGCGCATCGAGCGCCTGCTCCACCGGGTCGCGCAGGGCGCGCAGTGCGGCCTCGGCGCGGCCGATGCGCTGCTGCGCTTCGTACAGGCTGTGATAGCCGCGCAGCGACGCGATCACGGTGGTGAACAGCTTGCGTGTGGTCAGGTCGGTCTTGCACCAGAAATCGTTGATGTCGTAGTCGACGATGATGCTGTGCTCCAGCGCCTGGCCGGGCTGGCCGGTGCGCAGCACGATGCGCACCAGCGGATTGCGCAGCTCGTCACGGATGCGCCTGGCGACCTTCAGCCCGGCATCGGCGGTTTCCATGATCACGTCCAGCAGCACGAGCGCCACGTCGTCATGGTTGCGCAGCACGGTCAGCGCTTCCTCGCCACTGTATGCGTGCAGGAAGCATAGCCGCCTGCCCATGAAGTGCGCATTGCTGAGGGAGAACTTGGTCACCACGTGCACGTCGACATCGTCGTCGACGATCAGGACTTTCCACGGTGCCGGGCCGGCGGCAGCCTGGGCTTCGGGCTCCGGCGTGTCGTCTTCTATCATCCAGCCTTCGCTGGTTTCTTCCGCATTGACTTCCATGGTCTGCTCGCTGCAACGGTTAGGAGTTACACTATTCCTCGACGGTATTCTTGTCAAAGGTTCCGGCTGCAGCTTGGCAAGGGCTGCGCTGCAAAATAAATTTCCAGGGTGCGGCGGCAATGCGTTGCACCTGTCGAACTGATCCGTAAGTGCTTGATTTTACAGGGCACGATTATTGCCTCAAGAACGGGCATTTTGTTGAAACCCGCACCAATACTGGCTCTCCGCCATGTCAAGCCCCCATTGTCCACATCGTTATCCACAACTGAAGTGGATAAGTGCAAAATTCGCTTTAAAAACTGCTGCTTAGCAAGCCTGTGTTAACTTGTACAATCTTTCAAACGCTTCAACTCGTCGAGGAACCGGGTACATGCCAGCGTGGGTGGCCACGGTTCCCAGGCCTTGCCGCCATATACCGGCAGCAGGGGATCGTCGGCCAGCGGCTGCACGCGGATCTTCAGCGTGCGGCGGACTTCATCCGGCGACCAGCCCACCGCATGCACCGCCTCGCTGGCGGCCGCCAGCCGGTCCGCGCGCTTGTGCGCCAGGTAGCCGGCCGGCGTCCATGCCGGCAAGCCATAGCGCAGGAACACGGCGCGTTCGAGCCGCTGCGTCAGCTCGCGGAATGCTTCGCCGAGAAACGGTTTCAGTACGGAGATGCAGTCGAAGCCCAGCAGGCCTTCCTCAGCATCGTGCAGCAGTTCGCGTAATTGCGTCAGCGGGTCGAGCGGCACTGCCTGCGCGTTGCGCCGCAATTGCAGCACGGTCAATGAATGCTGGGCCACCGACAGCGGCAGCGGCCAGGCCGAGTGGCCGCCCCAGCGGTATGTGCGGGCCAGTCCCAGTGCCAGGTCGGCATCTTCCCAGTCGAACGGCGTCGGGTCGAGCAGGTCGAGGCGCCTGCCGGACGGCATGCGGACCCAGGCGCGGGTGCCGGGCCGTGCTGCCGGCAGCGCCGCGGGGCCGGCATGCGGTCCGCGGTGATTGTCGGATTCCATATTGCTATCGTACCGCGTCCGGCGCCGCCGGGCGAGCCGGCAGTACAAAGCGGATCTCGAGCGCGTCCTGCACGGCCATCGCGCCGCCGAGCACCGAGAACGGCGTGATGCCGAAATCGCTCTGCTTCAGGGTCAGTGTGCCGCGGGCCACCAGGCCCTGCGCGGCCAGGTCGATCGTGGTCGGAACGGCATAGGACCGCGTCATGCCGTGCAGCGTGATGTCCGCCTGGAGCGGGCCGGTTTCGCCCGTGCGGCGCGCACGCACCTCGACGAACGGATAGCGTTCGGCATCGAGCACCTTGGTCAGCATGTTCACCCGGGTGCCGGCAATCGCATCGGCCGAAGGCTGTTTCGCCAGCCCGGCTTCGTCGCGCAGTGCCGCTTCGTCGACCGTCATCTCGTCGAGGCGGAAACGCAGCGCGGCCAGGCCGGCCGCGGGGTCCACATGGCCATCGATGCGGCGCGCCGCCACCACGTGATCGTGACCCAGCCGTGCCAGCGCACCGCCACGGCGCACCGTGACGGCGATCAGCGCGCCGTCGGCGATGCGCAGCACCGGCCCGCCGGCGCGGCCTTCGAGCAGCGCTGCAAACACGTCGACGGGGGGAGTGGCCGGCTGCACGGCCGTTACTGCGGCGGGCGGCGGCAAGGGGGGCGGCGCCTGCCGCGGGACGGCACAGGCGGCGAGGAAGGCGGCAAGGCAGCAGGACGCCGCGGCGGCGCGCCTGCAGGTGCGTGTACGTATATTTGTACCCGCGCGTGCGCGTGTGTGGGGCATCCTGGGCGGCGTCATGTCATTGCGTTGTCATTTTGACGTGAGAAGATACTCTCGCTCTTTCAAATCTCTCCCGATTTGAATCCTTTCACCCGCGTCCTGCACGCGGGTTTTTTTTGCCCGGGCGTCATTCAGCCTGAACTGGCGCACCACCTGGGCCAGCGCGGCGGCTTCCTCCTGCATTGCGGCGGCTGCGGCGGCGGATTCCTCGACCAGCGCCGCGTTCTGCTGCGTCACCTGGTCCATGTGCGTGATCGCGGTGTTGACCTGCTCGATGCCGGCCGACTGTTCGTCGCCGGCGGTGCGGATTTCGGCCATGATGTCGGTCACGCGGCGCACGCTGTCGACCACTTCCTGCATCGTCGCGCCGGCCTGCTGGACCAGCTTGCTGCCGGCTTCGACCTGCGAAACGGAATTGCCGATCAGCCCCTTGATTTCATGCGCGGCGGCGGCGCTGCGCTGTGCCAGCGTGCGCACCTCGCCGGCCACCACGGCGAAGCCGCGGCCCTGCTCGCCGGCGCGGGCCGCTTCCACGGCCGCGTTCAGCGCCAGGATATTGGTCTGGAACGCGATGCCGTCGATGACGCCGATGATGTCGACGATCTTGCGTGCCGAGGCATCGATCGAACCCATCGTGTTGACCACCTGGGTGACGACGGTGCCGCCACGCGCGGCCACGTCCGATGCGTTCAAGGCCAGCTGGTTGGCCTGGCGCGCGTTCTCGGCGTTCTGGCGCACGGTGGCCGTCAGTTCCTCCATCGAGCTGGCGGTTTCTTCCAGGTTGCCGGCCTGCTGCTCGGTGCGGTTCGACAAGTCCTGGTTGCCGCTGGCGATTTCGCCGGATGTCTGGGCAATCTGGTCGGCGCCGCTGCGCACCTGGCCGACCACGGCCGACAGGCTGGCGCTGATGCCGTTCATTGCCCGTGTCAGGCGGGCGATCTCGTCGTTGCCGTCTACCTCGAGCTGCACGGTCAGGTCGCCGGCGGCGATCTGCGTGGCGGCCTGTTCGACCTGCCGCAGCGGCTGCGTGATGTAGCGGCGCACGCCAAAGTACATGAAGGCCGAGAAAGCCAGCAGTGCGGCGACGCCCGCGGCGATGTACCAGTTGCGCAGCCGCGTTGCCTCGGCGGTGATTTCCTCGCGGTAGGCGCCGCCGGCGATGACCCAGTTCCAGGGCTTGAACTCGGTGTACGCCACGATTTTTTCACGCGCGCTGCTTTCGCCCGGGTTCAGCCAGGGGTAGGTGATCACGCCTTCCTTTTTTTCCAGGATCTCGCGCACGAAGGCACGGCCATCGGAATCCTTCGAATCGAGAATCACGTCGCCTTCGCGCTTCGGGTGCACGATCAGCCTGCCGAGGTTGTCGCCCGGCGTGGCATCGAGCACGTAGAAGTAGCCGGTGGTGCCCACCTTGATCGACTTGATGCGCTCCTTCAGCGTGGCGATCTCCTTCGACACGTTGATCCCCACATACAGTACGCCCACCACCTTGCCGGCCGCATCGCGCACCGGATCGTAGCGGGTGATGAACTGCTTGCCGAACAGCGTGGCCAGGCCGCTGTAGCTCTGGCCGCTGCGCAGCACCGCGTAGCCGGGGTGCTTGTGGTCGAGGATGGTGCCGACCGCGCGGCTGCCGTCTTCCTTCTTCGTGGTGGTCGACACGCGCACGAAATCGTCGCCCACGGCAACGAAGATCGTGGCGCCGCCGCCGCTCGCCCGGGTGAACTGGTCGGGAATGGCAAAGTTGTTGTTCAGGACCGTGTCGCCGATCTTCAGCGTGGGCGTCGGCTTGCCTGCCACTTCGACGACCGCCGTGGGATCAAGCGAGAATTGCCCCTCGAACGATGACGCCAGGATTTTCGCGAACGCGTCGGCTTCGCTGATGACGGCGGTATTGAACAGTTCCACCATGTTCTTCACGCCGTTCATGTCCTGCTGGACGGCAGCGACGGCGCGCTCTTCAAGCAACCGGGTGGTGCTGGCACTGATGAAGGCGATCAGCGCTGCCAGGATGACGGACAACAGGCTGAACGTCATCGCCGTGATCCGCGAGCCGACACTCCAGTTGCGCAGGTTGAATATGGTGTTGTTCATGATGTATGGAAGAAGTTCGAATAATGAATGGGGCCAGCGCAGCGATCACCATGGGTAATCGCTTTAATAGCCACGATCTCAGCATAACCCGAGCATTATCGACATTCCGTACGGAAACTTAAATAAACGTCTTTACCGTTGTTATGACCCAACCATTCCAGGCCGCATACGCGTTATCCCGTAGATAATGCCCTGCGTGAAATATTGGCAAACATTCCTTAATGAACTCCTAAGCCTGATTTTAGGCAACGATGGCAAAGTACCACCTGTACCGCGCGACGCTGTTGCGCGGCAGGTTGCCGGATTCCTCAATCCGGCACGGATTCGATACTGTAATGCCGGCAATATGCGGAATGTTTTAATAACAGCCAATGTCATATTGTCACTGCTTTAGGTATATTCCTGATTCCCCGCGCTCTCGACAGAAAGCGTTTTAACCGGTCCCCTCCTCAGATTGCGGCCGGTTTTTTTTGTCCCGGTTTTTGCCGACGCAATGCCGCATGGCGCAATCCCGCGTCACGCCATGCGTTTGTACCAGGATTGCCCGGCCAGCAGTTCCTGGTACTGCCCCGACAGCCCGTCGCAGGGGGCGCGGTCGATGCCCAGTACGCCGAACACGGCAAGGCTGTCGTCGAACAGGCGCAGCACGCGCCGGCGCAGCAGCGGGCCGAAGTCGGGCAGGGCGCGGCGGCACACGATCAGCTGGAATTCGTTGAACGAGGCATCGGTGACGAGGTTGTACTGTGCCCACGTGATGCGGCTGCGCAGTTGCGGCACCGGCACCAACCGGCCTGCCTCGAGCTGGAAATACTCGGACAGCCGGCCGCTGCCGCCGGCGCCCTCGTAGCGGTGCTGGTACTCGGCCATCTTCTCCAGCGGGATCGAGGCTGTCAGCGCTTCGGCGAGCAGCTCGTCGCTGGACACGGTCGCATGGATCTCGGTACGCCACAGCAGCTGGCGCTCGGCCAGCAGCACGGCCGCCGTCCAGGCCTGCTCGGCGCCGGCGCAATCGGCCAGCCACACCTTCGGCAGCGGTGCACCGGGCAGGCATTGCCCGGCCACCGACTGCAGCTGGAGCGCTTCCTGCGGATCGTCGAACATCGATGCCGGCGCCACGCCCAGCGCCCGCAGCAGCGCACTCGACACGGCCGGGTCGTGCAGTACGCGGTTCTGCAGCTGCGACAGCGTGCGCAGCCCGCGCCGCACCATCAGCGCATGCAGCTTGCGCTGCAGCGTTGCCCGGTCATGGCTGCGAAAGTCGAAGCCGAAGCGTTGCGCCACCGCTTCGAGCAGCAGCGACAGTTCCAGCGCTTCCACCTCCGGGTCGGCAGGGCGCCGCCGTTCGCCGGCTTCGCGGCCGGCCCGCAAGCTCCCGTCCAGATCGGTTTGCGCTCCCATTCGCGCGCCCCTCAATGCAGCCAGACGCGCATCAGCGACAGCAGCTGCGCCACGTCCACCGGTTTCGTGATGTAGTCCGAGGCGCCGGCGGCGATGCACTTGTCGCGGTCGCCCTTCATGGCCTTGGCCGTCAGCGTGATGATCGGCAGCGACTTGAACTTGGGGATGCGGCGGATCGCCCGCATCGTGTCGTAGCCATCCATCTCGGGCATCATGATATCCATCAGCACGATCTCGATCGTCGGGTCGCGCTCCAGCACCTCGATGCCGTCGCGGCCGTTCTCGGCGAACGACACCTGCATCTGCTCGCGTTCGAGCAGCGACGACAACGCGAAAATGTTGCGCAGGTCATCGTCGACGATCAGCACCTTGCGCCCCGCCAGGCCGGAGTCGGCGGCATGCACCTGTTCCAGCATGCGGCGCTGCGCTTCCGGCAGGCTGGCCTGCGAGCGATGCAGGAACAGCGCCGTCTCGTCCAGCAGCCGCTCGGGCGAGCGGGCATCCTTGATCACGATCGTCTTCGCATAGCGTTTCAGCTTGGCCACCTCGCGGCGGTTCAGGTCCCTGGCCGTATTGATCACCACCGGCAGGTCGCGCAGCGCGAGGTCCTTGCCGATGCTGTCGAGCAGGTCGAAACCGGAGATGTCGGGCAGCGTCAGGTCCAGCACCATGCAGTCGAAATGGCTGGCGCGCAGTGCGGCCAGGGCTTCTTCGCCGGTGCCGACGGCGGTGATGTCGACATCGGTGGCACTGATCAGCGCCACGATCGCCTCGCGCTGGCCCGCTTCGTCATCGACCACGAGCAGGCTGCGCTTGCCACCCAGCAGGAACTTCTGCATGCGCGCGAACTGTTCGTGCAGCGCTTCCTTGCTGACGGGCTTGTTCATGAACGAGATCGCGCCCGAGCGCAGCGCCCGCTCGCGCTCGCGCGCCGCCGACATCACGTGCACCGGGATATGCCGGGTGCCGGGATCGCGCTTGAGGCGGTCCAGCACGGTGAAGCCGTCGATGTCCGGCAGGTCCAGATCGAGCAGGATCGCCGACGGCGCGTAGTCGCGCGCCAGCGACAGCGCCGAATCGCCGTGCACCGTGACGATGCCCTTGAAATTCTTCTCGCGGGCGAAGTCGAGCACGATCTTGGCGAAGCGTTCGTCGTCCTCGATGATCAGCACCGACGGGTCGCCGGGGGCCGTCAGCCCGCGGTCGTCGAGCGTGGAGCCGTACACCTCCGCGTCCGGCTCCCTGTCACCCTCCCGCTCGGCAGCATCGGCCGCCCCGTCGGCCGGCGGCGGCGTGTAGATGACTTTCGGCGGCAGCGGCACCGCCCGCAGAGTGGCCGGGCGGGGCTGGTCGTAGTTGACGAAGCCGGCGCGGTTGTACGGCAGGTACAGTGTGAAGGTGGAACCGCTGCCCACGGTGGATTCGACACGGATCTCGCCGCCCAGCAGGCGTGCCAGCTCGCGCGAGATCGACAGGCCCAGGCCCGTGCCGCCATACTTGCGGGCGGTGGAGCCGTCGGCCTGCTGGAACGCCTCGAAGATCAGCTGCAGCTTGTCCGACGCGATGCCCACGCCGGTATCGCGCACCGAGAACGCCAGCACTGCGTCGGCGTTGGGCAGGTTCGGATTGTCGGCGCTCCAGCCATGGTCGACCAGGCCGATGTCCAGCGATACCTGGCCGTGCGAGGTGAACTTGAAGGCGTTGGACAGCAGGTTCTTCAGCACCTGCTGCAGGCGCGTGGTGTCCGTCATCAGCGAAACGGGCAGGTTGTCGCGCAGCGCCACCGCGAAGCCGAGGTGCTTGGCCTCGGCCATGTGGCGGAACGTACGGTCCACGTAATTGCGCAGGTTGGCGAAGCGGTACTCGGACACATCGAGCGTGACGGTGCCCGATTCGATCTTCGACAGGTCGAGGATGTCGTTGATCAGCGTCAGCAGGTCGGAGCCCGAGCCATGGATCGTCCTGGCGAATTCCACCTGCTTGCCCGACAGGTTGCCTTCCAGGTTGTCGCTCAGCTGCTGCGCCAGGATCAGCAGCGAATTGAGCGGCGTGCGCAATTCGTGCGACATGTTGGCCAGGAACTCGGACTTGTATTTCGACGACAGCGCCAGCTGCGTGGCCTTTTCTTCCAGCGCCAGCTTGGCCTGTTCCACCTCGCGGTTCTTGCGTTCCACCTCGATGTTCTGCTCGGACAGCAGGCGGGCCTTTTCGGCCAGCTCCTGGTTGGTCTGCTGCAGTTCCTGCGCCAGCGACTGCGACTGGGTCAGCAGCGATTCGGTACGGCTGTTCGCCTCGATCGTGTTGAGCACCACGCCGATCGATTCCATCAGCTGGTCGAGGAAGGACAGGTGGGTTTCGGTGAAGCGGTCGAGCGAGGCGATCTCGATGACGGCCTTGACCTGCTGCTCGAACAGGATCGGCAGCACCACAATATTGGTCGGCGGCGCCGAGCCCAGGCCCGAGGACACCACGATGTAGTCGCGCGGCACGTCGGTCAGCCAGATACGCACCTTCTCCAGCGCGCACTGGCCCACCAGGCCTTCGCCGGGCAGGAACGAGGTCGGCAGCTTGCGGCTGGAACGGTAGCCGTAGCTGGCGATCATGCGCAGCCGGGCATCGTCCATCTGCGAATCCATCATGTAGAACACGCCGTGGTGGGCCGACACCAGCGGTGCCAGCTCCGACAGGATCAGTTTCGTGACCGCCTGCAGGTCGCGCTGGCCCTGCAGCAGGCGGGTGAAGCGCGCCAGGTTGGTCTTCAGCCAGTCCTGCTGCGCATTCTTCTGCGTGGTTTCCTTGAGGTTGCGGATCATCTCGTTGATGTTGTCCTTCAGGTACGAGACTTCGCCGCGCGCTTCCACCTGGATCGAGCGGGACAGGTCGCCCCGCGTCACGGCGGTGGCCACTTCGCCGATCGCGCGCATCTGGTTGGTGAGGTTGGCGGCCAGCTGGTTGACGTTTTCCGTGAGGTCCTTCCACGTGCCCGCCACGCCCGGCACGTTCGCTTGCCCGCCCAGCTTGCCCTCGGTGCCCACCTCGCGCGCCACCCGCGTTACTTCCGAGGCGAACGACGACAGCTGGTCGACCATCACGTTGATGGTGTCCTTCAGTTCGAGGATCTCGCCCTTCACGTCGACCGTGATCTTCTTCGACAGGTCGCCGCGCGCCACGGCGGTGGTCACCGCCGCGATGTTCCTCACCTGGCCGGTCAGGTTCGACGCCATGAAGTTCACGTTGTCGGTCAGGTCCTTCCACGTGCCGCCCACGCCGGGCACGTAGGCTTGCCCGCCGAGCTTGCCCTCGGTGCCCACTTCGCGGGCCACCCGGGTCACCTCCGAGGCAAAGGAGGAAAGCTGGTCGACCATCACGTTGATGGTGTTCTTCAGCTCGAGGATCTCGCCCTTCACGTCCACCGTGATCTTTTTCGACAGGTCGCCGTTGGCCACCGCGGTGGTCACTTCGGCGATGTTGCGCACCTGGCCGGTCAGGTTGCCGGCCAGCTGGTTGACGTTCTCCGTCAGGTCCTTCCACGTGCCGGCCACGCCCGGCACGTTGGCCTGGCCACCCAGCTTGCCCTCGGTGCCAACCTCGCGCGCCACGCGCGTGACCTCGGAGGCGAAGGAGTTCAGCTGGTCGACCATCACGTTGATGGTGTTCTTCAGCTCGAGGATCTCGCCCTTCACGTCCACCGTGATCTTGTTCGACAGGTCGCCGTTGGCCACCGCGGTGGTCACCAGGGCGATGTTCCGCACCTGGTTGGTGAGGTTGCTCGCCATGAAGTTCACGCTGTCGGTCAGGTCCTTCCAGGTGCCGCCCACGCCGGGCACGTTGGCCTGGCCGCCCAGGCGTCCCTCGGTGCCCACCTCGCGCGCCACGCGCGTCACCTCGTCGGCGAAGACGGAGAGCTGCTCCACCATGGTGTTGATGGTGTTCTTCAGCTCCAGCATCTCGCCCTTCACGTCCACCGTGATCTTGCGCGAGAGGTCGCCGCGGGCCACCGCGGTGGTCACGTCGGCGATGTTGCGCACCTGCCCGGTGAGGTTGCTCGCCATGACGTTCACCGAGTC
>DASVVD010000696.1:0-6775 GCA_036386715.1 Pseudoduganella sp. | reverse complement strand
GCCGCCTGCTGATGGACCGCATGCAGCTGCAGCTCGATGCCGGCGCGGCAGCACCGCACGCCGCCGTGATGTTCATCGACCTCGATCACTTCAAGTATGTCAACGATGCACGCGGTCATGCCACCGGCGACCTGCTGCTGCGGGCCGCCGCCCAGCGCCTGGCGCGACTGGCAGGCGCTGCCGACACGGTGGCCCGGCTGGGCGGCGACGAATTCGTGATGCTGCTGGCCGGCCTCGGCACGGGCGAGGCCGAAGCGGCCCAGGGCGCGCTGGCAATGGCCGCGCGCATCCGGGTGGCGCTGGCCGAGCCGTTCGAGATCGACGGCCAGAGTTACCAGTCGTCGGCCAGCATCGGCGTGACACTGCTGCCGCGCACCGGCCAGACCGTGGACGACCTGCTGCGCGAGGCCGACATTGCGATGTACCGTGCCAAGGCCGGCGGCCGCGATGGCGTGGCGCTGTTCGAAGACACGATGCGTGCCGACGTGGAGCGCCGGCTGACGATCGAGCGCGATCTCGGCCAGGCGCTGGAAAACGGCGAACTGCAGATGCACGTGCAGTTGCAGGTCGACCGCGACGAGCGGCCGGTCGGCGCCGAACTGCTGATGCGGTGGCGCCGTGCCGACGGCACGTCGATACCGCCGGACGTGTTCATCCCGGCCGCCGAGGCCAGCGGCCTGATCGTCAAGCTGGGCTACTGGGCGCTGCGCCAGGCCTGCCTGGCATGGCTGCGCCTTTCCGCCGCCGGCCATGCGCTGCCGCTCGCAGTCAATGTGAGCCCGGCACAGTTCCGCGAACGCGATTTCGTGGCGCAGGTCCGTGCGATCCTGCGCGAGACGGGCGCGCCGGCCGCGCAGCTGATCTTCGAAGTCACCGAGGGACTGCTGATCGAAAACCTGGACGACACGATTGCACGCATGCACGAGCTGGCGCAACTGGGCATCCGCTTCTCGATCGACGATTTCGGTACCGGCTATTCGAACCTGGCCTACCTGAAACGCATGCCGCTGTACGAACTGAAGATCGACCGCAGCTTCATCCACGATACGCCTGGCGACGCCAATGGCACGGCAATCGTGCAATCGATCCTGGCAATGGCCGCGCACCTGGGCCTGCGCGTGGTGGCCGAAGGCGTGGAAACCAAGGACCAGGCCGCGTTCCTGGCCGCGCACGGCGGCCCCGGCATGCAGGGCTACCTGTTTGCGCGGCCGATGCCGCTACAGGACGTGCTGGCACTGCTGCAAGGCACGTCGCAGGAAACCACCCTCACGGCCTGATGTAACGCCGGTCGGCACCGGGCGGGCGCCACGCCTGCGCCTGCCGCGGCGCACTGCCGGAGCGCACCGTTCGGATCAACGCTGCAGTGCCGCGATCCGGCTACGGCAGTCCAGCATGCCTTCCGCCACCATCTCCCTCTCGAATGCCGACAGTTCGCCTGGCGCGGCCAGTACTTTCCTGGCCTCGTCGGCAGTGAAGTCGAAGCCGCTGCGGCTGCCCAACTGCGCCAGGCCGGCGTAGTCGATGATCCCATTCTGAAAACAGGGCGCCACCTCGGCCTGCAAGGTGCTCATGCGGTTGACGTGATGACGGAAGCTGTGCGCGGCGGTTACTGACATGGTCTCTCCGATGTTATTTTTATGCAATTTTTATAAACGCATTGCAATTATTCTAGTATGAAGAAGCTTGTCGTTCAATCGATTCCTGATGGATCCGGCTGAACAGTGACACGTAGCGCCATGGTATCGATGCTTCATTTTAGCAAGAAGTGTCCTGCGGTTATCAATATCGCATCAATGTATCATTTTCGTCATCCGAATCTTACAAATTGACGGGTTGAACACCACTGGCCCCGGGCGGCCGCCAATCCGATACTTGCACCAATCCGAGGCATGATCGCACCGCGCGGCGCATCCCGCCCATGGTGCAGTGCCACAGTGCAAAGACATCAACCCGCATACCAAGAGGACCCCACCATGACCATTCCCGCCAAGGAGGACGGCTGCCTGCTGATCATCGGTGGCGATGAGCAACGCAGCTGCCGCGAACGGATCCTGGCACGCTTTGTCGAACTGGCGGGTGGTGCCGATCGCCAGTTCGTGCTGCTCACCAGCGCCAGCCAGGAACCGGAAAAAATGGCCCGGCCGTACCAGGAAGCGCTGGCGAAGCTGGGCGTACAACGCTGCGACACCGTGCACACCGCCACGCGCGAGGAAGCCAACGATCCTGGCGTGGCCGAGCGCCTTGCCCATGCAAACGGCATCCTGATCACCGGCGGCGACCAGAAGCGGCTGATGGCCAATATCGGCGGCACCGCCGTCGACCATGCGCTGCATGAAGCCCTCAAGCGCCGCTGCGCGTGCGTGGCCGGCACCAGCGCGGGCGCGTCGGCAATGGCCGGGCACATGCTCGCTTCGGGGTCCGCCGACTATGCGCCGGAAAAAGGCGCTGCCACGCTCGGTTCCGGCCTCGGCTTCGTGCAGCACATCGTGATCGACCAGCATTTTTCGCAGCGTCACCGCATCAACCGGCTGCTCAGCGTCATCGCGCAGAACCCTTACCTCTACGGTCTCGGCATCGACGAAGACACGGCCCTGGTGGTCGAACGGGGTGTCGGCATCGAAGTGATCGGCGACGGTGGCGTGACGTTCGTCGACGGCAGGCAAATCATCACCAATGCCGCCGACATCGGCCAGGGCGAACCGGCCGAACTGATCGGCGTGCAACTGCACGTGCTGCCAGCCCGGTCCGGGTTCCTGCTGCCGGGCACCAGCGGCAAGCCGGCGCGGCTGCACCACATCACGCGCGAAGCCCCTGCCGTACTACACGAATTCATCCGCAATCTCACCAAGAGGAACCCGATATCATGAACATCGTCGAGCAAAGGCTGCTACGCGGCCGTAATTTGTATTCGCACCATCCATGCCTGCTGACGGTACTCGATACGGGGGACCTGAAGGATGCCCGAACCGATATGCTGCCGGGTTTCAACGAACGCCTGCTGGCACTGCTGCCGTCGCTCTACGATCACCGCTGCTCGGCCGGCAAATACGCCGGCTTCGTGCAGGCGCTGCAATCGGGCACCAACCTGGCCCACGTGGTGGAGCACGTCACGCTGGCACTGCAATGCCTGGCCGGCACCGTCGTCAACACGGGCCGCACGCACGAAGCGGCCGATGGCACGTACCCCGCAGGCACCTATCGCGTGGTATGCGCCTTCGAACTCGAACAGGTCGTGAGCGAGGCGTTCGATATTGCCGTGAAACTGGTCACGGCGCTGGCACGCGGTGAAGCGTTCGCGCTCAGCGAGGCGATGGCAAGCCTGCGCGAAACAGCGAAAGACCATGCGATCGGCACCAGCACCGGCGCCATCGTTAACGCCGCCAGGGCACGCGGCATTCCCGTGCTGCGCCTGACCGAAGAAGCGAATCTCTTCCTGCTGGGCTGGGGCGCGCGCCAGAAACGCCTGCAGGCCACGATCACGGCCGATACCGGCCACATCGGGGTGGGCATCGCCAGCAACAAGCAGTTGACCAAGGCGCTACTGCAGGAGGCCGGCGTGCCGGTGCCGCAAGGCGTCACCGTGCGCACGCTGGAGCAGGCGCAGCGTGCCGCCCGCCGGCTGGGCTGCACTGTCACCGTCAAGCCCCTGGACGGCAACCACGGCCGCGGTGTGACGACCCGCTGCAACACGCCGGACGAAGTGACGGTGGCCTTCGAACGGGCGCGCCAGCATGGCCGCTCCATCATCGTCGAACGCTTCGTCGCAGGCCAGGACTACCGTGTGCTGGTGGCGAACGGCCGCGTGGCCGCCGCCGCGCTGCGCCGCCCGCCGGCGGTGACCGGCGATGGCGTGTCGACGGTGCGCCAGCTGGTGGACCGCGAGAACGGCAACCCGGCGCGCGGCGAAGGCCATGCCAACATCCTGACGAAGATACCGCTGGACGGCCACGCCGGGACGCTGCTGGCCGAACAGGGATTGACATTCGACAGCGTGCCGGACGCCGGCATGCCGGTGCTGTTGCGCGGCAATGCCAACCTGTCGACCGGCGGCACCGCCGAAGACGTGACCGACCTGCTGCCCGCGCAGACGCGCGCGCTGTGCGTGCGCGCGGCGCGCAAGATCGGGCTCGACGTGGCGGGGCTGGACATCGTCTGCACCGACATCGCCCAGCCGCTCGAGGAACAGGGTGGCGCTATCATCGAAGTCAATGCCGCGCCCGGCATCCGGATGCACCAGTATCCGAGTGCAGGCACGCCGCGCAACGCCGGCGAAGCCATCGTCGACGGCATGTTCGGCAAGGGCGATGGCCGGATTCCCGTGATCGCGGTGACCGGCACCAACGGCAAGACCACCACCACGCTGATGCTGGAGCACAGCCTCCGGCAGGCCGGCATCCGCACCGGCTGCACCACCACCGAGGGCGTGTTCATCGACGGCACCAGCATCCGCCAGGGCGACTGCGCGGGCTACTGGTCGGCACGCACCGTGCTGACCGATCCGGACGTGGAGTTCGCCGTGCTGGAGACGGCGCGCGGCGGCATCCTGAAACGCGGGCTGGCGTTCGACCGCTGCGACGTGGCGGTGGTGCTCAACGTGTCGCAGGATCACCTGGGGCTCGATGGCGTGAACACGCTGGAAGACCTGGCCCGCGTGAAGGCGGTGGTCGCCAGGGCGGCATCGCGCGCGGTGGTGCTCAACGCCCAGGATCAATATTGCGTGGCCATGGCGGACCAGCTGGAAGGACACGTGGAGCGGCTGTACTTCAGCTGCGACGCCGACAATGCGCTGCTGCTGCGCCACCTCGAGAGCGGCGGCCGCGCCGCCTACCTGCAGGACGGCGCGCTGATCCTGGCCGACGGCACGCGCCGGCACCGCATGCTGTGGGCCGAGGAAATGCCTTCAGCACTCGATGGCTGCGCACGCCACAACATCGCCAACGCCCTGGCGGCGGGCGCCGCGATGATGGCGGCCGGCCTGCCGGTCGGGCAGATCGCCGATGGCCTGGCTTCGTTCGTTTCCGATAACGTGCGCAATCCGCTGCGCGCCAATGTCTACGACATACGCGGCGTGAAGGTGGTGGTCGATTATGCGCACAACCCGGCGGCCTATGCGGCGCTGGGCCAGACCGCGCGCAGCATGAGCGCACGCCGCACGGTGGCCGTGGTCACCGCGCCGGGCGACCGCCGCGACGAGGACCTGGCACTGATCGGCGAGACGTGCGGCAACGCGTTCGACGAAGTCATCGTCTACGAATCGCCGGTCGAACACCGCGGCCGCCGGCCTGGCGACAGGGCGGCGCTGATGGCATCCGGCGCCATCCGCTCTTCCAGCCGCGTGCACCTGGAACTGGCTTCGGACGCCGCGCTGCGCCTTGCCCTGGCCCGCTGCGAGCCGGGCGACGTGATGCTGTTCGCCACCGGCACGTCAGTGACCGAACTGGTCGACGCCCTGCGCGGCTTCGACCCGGACAGCGCCGACAGCATCGCCCTGGCAGCGGGTGGGTGAAGCAGGGGTTTCGCGGAGCATGCTCCGCGCCTGCGGAACGGGTGCAGGCATGCATGCCTGCACACTGGGCGCATTTATCAAAACCCGGGACGGACCCTGGTTTCCAGGAAATTTCTTGTAAAACAGGGTCTGTCCCGGGTTTTTGTTTCTGGTTTTTATCGCAGGTCGCTGGCCAGCCGTGGCGATGACAACAGCTGCCGGAACGCCGCCCACCGCTGCGCGCGGGCCTGTTGCGGATCGGTGGCGGTTACCTGCCGCTCGACCCATGCCTTGACGAGATCCTTGCCGAGGTTGTAGTTGATGACATAGCCGCGCAGCGCGTCATAGAACTGCACGCGCTGCCCGGCCTTCTCCGGCGGGTACAGCGCCACGTTGACCAGCCACTCGACCGCCTGCTCGCGCGTGAAGCGCCCTTCCAGGTACTGCACGGCGTTGTCGTTGTCGGCGTAGGAGAGCTGGGCCAGCAGCTTCTGCAGCGCGGCGTACTTGCCGGCCAGGGCGGGATCCAGGCCGGCCAGCGGATACAGCACGTCGCGCTCGAAGGCCACCCGTTCCTCGTCGGGGAACGCCATCTCGATGCCGTAGTTGGCGCTGCCCTCGGCGATCAGCGACATCGGCGAGTACAGCGGATAAACGCTGAACTCCACCCAGTTGCGCTCCTTCACCAGGTGCTGTTCCAGCAGCGCGTTGTACACATGGTGGCCGGGATAGCCCTCGTGGCAGCCCAGGTCCACCGCACGCTCGATATAGATCGGGAACTCGGTGTTGATCTGGATGAGGCTGTGCGCATCGCCCTTGTACCAGTTGTAGCCGGACCACGGCTTGCCGGTCACGAATTCCATCACGAAGCTCTCGTTCGCCGGCAGCGCCAGGTGCGGCGCGGTGCGCGCGCGGCAGGCGGCGATGGCCGCATCGAATACCGGTTTCAGGCGGTCTTTCGGAATGACGAAGCCGGCGCGGAACGCCTGCACGCGCTGCGGCAGCGGGCCTTCGCCCGGCACCAGCGCGTCGATCTTCTTCAGCAGTCCTTCGTAGTAGGCGCGGTCGTGGTGCGGCGTGACGGCGTCGTACAGCAGCGCGGTTTCCTCGTCGAAGCTGAACTTTTTCCCGTCCAGCATATCGACGCGGGCCGCCAGCGCCTTCAGCTGCTTGCCCAGGAATGCCAGCCGCAAGGCTTCGTCCGCGCCGGTGGCTTTCCGGCCGGCCAGGTCGGCCAGCGCCGCCTGCGTATCCTTGCGGATCGCGGCCAGGCTGCGCTTGTCCTTTTCG
>DASVVD010000695.1:0-1675 GCA_036386715.1 Pseudoduganella sp. | reverse complement strand
CGCTGGAAGCACACCTGGCCGATGCAAGGACTGCCTGCGGCATCATTGCCGGCGCGCTCGGCAAGGCAGCCGACCTGATCACGTCGTTCAAGCAGGTGGCGGTGGACCAGACGTCGGACCAGCGGCGCCGCTTCGGCCTGGCCAGCGTGGTGCACGACACGCTGGCCACGTATTCCGCGCAATTGCGGCGCGCCGGCTGCGAAGTGCAGGTCGACGTGCCGGACAGCCTCGATTGCGATTCCTATCCCGGCAGCGTGAGCCAGGTGCTCAGCAACCTGATCAACAACGCGCTGCTGCACGCGTTTGTCGGCCGGCCCGGCGGCACGGTGACGATCTGCGCCCGTGCGCTGGATGGCGACATGGCCGAACTGTGCTTCACGGACGATGGCGTGGGCATGAACCACCGCACGCTGCACCAGATCTACGATCCGTTCTTCACCACCAAGATGGGGCAGGGTGGCTCCGGGCTGGGGATGAACATCGTCTACAACATCGTTACCGGCGTGCTGAAGGGCAGTATCCGCGTGGCCTCCACGCCGGGCAGCGGTACGGCCGTGGCGATCACGCTGCCACGCACCGTGCCGCGTGCCGCGGCCGCCTGACCGCGTACCGGCTGGCGCTGGCCGGAAAACGCTCCACCGGCATGCAGGCGCCCCGAACGGGTGCCGATCGGCGTGTGCGGCACCAAAGTGAACCGTTACTGGCGGCATGCCGAAACAACTTTCTTCGATGGTGCGCCCCGCGATCGGGCACCGCGGTCCTCCCTGGTGCGGCAGCGCACCAGCGCATGGCGCGCCTGGCCAACTTCGTGCATCCGCATGCATGAGCAGGCCGGAATATATTGTCGGGCCCGGTTTTTGCTATCCCATGTGTAAAGAGCGAACCGCTCATCGATCAAACTCAAGGGAGAAGCAATATGGCGTACCTGGTGCCTTCGGAATTCGTGACCAAGATGGTGGACGCGGGCGAATCCAAAATCTACATGGCCACGCGCGACACGCTGATCCGTGCCTACATGGCCGGTGCGATCCTGGCGCTGTCGGCCGTGTTCGCGGTCAGTGTCTCGATCGCCACCGGTGTCCCGCTGATCGGCGCGCTGCTGTTCCCGGTAGGCTTCTGCATGCTGTACCTGATGGGCTTCGACCTGCTGACGGGGGTGTTCGTGCTCACGCCGCTGGCGCTGATCGACAAGCGCCCGGGCGTGACCCTGGCGCGCGTGCTGAAGCACTGGGGCCTGGTCTTCCTCGGTAACTTCCTCGGCGCGCTGACGGTCGCCGTGCTGATGGCCTACATGTTTACCTACGGTTTCAACACCGATGGCGGCAAGATCGCCCAGACCGTGGCGCACATCGGCGAAAACCGCACGCATGGCTACGCCGCCTACGGTGCCGCCGGCATGCTCACGCTGTTCATCCGCGGCATGCTGTGCAACTGGATGGTGTCGATGGGCGTGGTCGGCGCGATGATCTCGACCCATGTCAGCGGCAAGGTGATCGCGATGTGGATGCCGATCATGCTGTTCTTCTACATGGTGTTCGAGCACTCGATCGTCAACATGTTCCTGTTCCCGTCCGGCCTGCTGCTGGGTGGCAACTTCACCCTCATGGATTACCTGATCTGGAACGAGATCCCCACCGTGATCGGCAACCTGGTCGGCGGACTGAGCTTCGTCGGC
>DASVVD010000694.1:0-2202 GCA_036386715.1 Pseudoduganella sp. | reverse complement strand
CAGGCTTTTCCTCATGTGCTTCCTGGACTTCATGCTGTCTCCTCACTTTTTTGATGTCACGCTCCGTTTCCCGGAGTCGATTTGATAGTAGGACGACTTCATTTTGTCGCGGCGATGTGCGCACCAATCACTCACATAGTTGAGCCGTTCAGACCCGTTTCGGCGCAAAAGTTGACAATGCTGTGTGCTTTGAACAACGCTGGCGGTTGTTCAAGCGCTCTTGCGCGCAGCGGCATGGCTGCTTACAGTGTCGCCTGTCCCGATACCGCGGGACTTCATCGAACCGAGGAGACCAACTTGAAGACATCGTTTGCGCCCGCGCGGCGCCGCCTGATCGCCGCAACGCTCGCACTGGCGGCGCTGGCCGGCATGCCGCCGGCCCATGCAAGGGCAGGATCCGGCCAGGACTGGGTGGGTACCTGGGGCACCGCACCGGCCGATGCCGCACCGAAGACGCTGCAGGCATTCGACGGCCAGACGGTGCGGCTGATCGTCCACACCAGCATCGGCGGCAGCAAGGTGCGCATCCGGCTGTCGAACGAACTGGGTAGCGCGCCGCTGCGGATCGGCGCGGCCAACGTGGCGCTGCGCGCCGCCGGCGCCGATGTCGATGCCGCCACCAGCCGCGCGCTGACGTTCGGCGGCCGGCCGTTCGTGGTGGTCCCGCCGGGTGCGCCCGTGCTGTCCGATCCGGTCGACCTGGCGGTGCCGGCGCAGGCCGACCTTGCCGTCAGCCTGCACCTGCCGGGCGAAGCCAGCGCCACCACGGTGCACGGCAACGCCTTCCAGACCAGCTACGTTTCCGCACCCGGCAACTTCGCCGGTGCGGCGCGGTTCCCCACGCAGCGCACGATCACGTCCTGGCCGTTCCTGACCGGGGTGGATGTGATGACGCCCGGCGGCGCCGCCATCGTGGCGCTCGGCGACTCAATCACCGACGGCTCGAATACCTCGGTGGACACCAACCGGCGCTGGCCGGACGTGCTCGCGCGGCGGCTGCAGTCGGCCCGCCCGGATGGCAGGATGGGGATCGTCAATCGCGGCATCGGCGGCAACCGGCTGCTGCGCGACCCGGGCGAATGGCCGCCGTTCGGCCGAGCCGTGCTGGCACGCTTCGACCGCGACGTGCTGGCCACGGCCGGCGTGCGCCACGTGGTGCTGCTGATCGGCATCAACGACATCGGCCACCCCGGCACCGGCGGGATGCCTGCCGCCGAAGGCCCGGCTGCCGAAGACCTGATCGCTGGCTACCGCCAGGTGATCGCGCGCGCCCGCACGCACGGCATCGCCATCCACGGCGCCACGCTGACGCCGTTCGAGGGCACCACGTTCCCCGGCTATTACACGGCGCAGAAGGAAGCCGTGCGGCAGGCCGTCAACCGGTGGATACGCGAAAGTGGCGAGTTCGACTCGGTGATCGACTTCGACCGCGCCCTGCGCGACCCGGCACGGCCCCTGAAGCTGCTGGCGAAATACGACAGTGGCGACCACCTGCATCCGAACGATGCCGGCATGGCCGCGATGGCCGAAGCGGTACCACTGGAATTGTTCGGCGCCGTGGCGGCAGCGCAGCGCTGAATAATAAGACTAATCTTCAGCGCTAATCATTGCCGAGGCCGTGTCATGGTGCCTGGGAGGAGCGATGCCATGCATGGCATCGCCGCTTCACAGGCGGAGAGCAATGCTCTCCGAAACCCCTGCTACGCCACCATGTGACACGGGCTGAGCTTATAGCTTGAGCCGGATGGGGGACGGCGGCGTGTTTTCCGCGCTGTCGGGCGGGTCGCTGTCGTCGAGTGTGTCTTCGATGCCGTCCCATTTCTGCACCAGCGCGGCCCAGCAGGCCAATGTGGGATCGGTTCGTGCTACCAGCTGGGTGACTGCGTTATCCCTGCCCAGCTTTACATACCCTGCGTTCATGAGGCCTCCCGTCGATCAGCGACAGGGTGGCCCCATTGCGGCGTGGCGTCCGTTAGATGGCGCACGCTGTGCCGAAGTCGATCGCCGCCCTCAGCGCCTGTCCTGCGGCGTTGCCACCATTTCCAGCGGCACGCCGCCGCGCACGGTGCGCAGGTTGACGAGCGTCACCGGTTCCAGCGCGTTTTCCTTCCTGCCATCGGTGGTGACCGCGAGCGCGATCGTGTTGCGGCCGTTGGGATTGAGGATGCCCGGCGGGATCACGAAGGTGCGCTGCGGGCCGAT
>DASVVD010000693.1:0-2843 GCA_036386715.1 Pseudoduganella sp. | reverse complement strand
AGTCGCGCTTGTCGAGCATGGTCAGGTCCAGCTCGTTCGTCTTCACCGCCGAGTACAGGTCGACCGGGATGTAGACCAGGCCGAAGCTGATGGCGCCTTTCCAGAGCGAGCGGGCCATGGTGGCGCTCCTTTCAGCCGATGCTGCCGGTGACCGGCAGCACGATGCCGCTGATGTAGCTGGCGCACGCGGGCGAGGCCAGGAACACGTAGGCCGGCGACAGCTCTTCCGGCTGGGCCGGGCGCTTCATGTCGGTGCTGGCGCCGAACTCGGTGATCTTGTCCGGCGTCTGGTCGGCCGGGTTCAGCGGGGTCCACACGGGGCCCGGTGCGACGGCGTTGACGCGGATGCCTTTCTCGATCAGGTTCGATGCCAGCGACATGGTGAACGCGTGGATCGCCCCTTTCGTCGACGAATAGTCGAGCAGCTTGGCGGATCCGTGCAGGCCGACCACGGAACCGGTGTTGATGATCGACGACCCTTTCTTCAGGTGCGGCAGGGCTGCCTTGGCCATGTGGAAGTAGCCATAGATATTGGTCTTCATCGTCAGGTCGAAGCGCTCTTCGGTGATGTCTTCCAGCGAATCGGCGTGTTCCTGGAAGGCCGCGTTGTTGACCAGGATGTCGAGCTTGCCGAATTCGGCCACGGTATCTTCCACCGCGCGGCGGCAGAAGGCCATCTCGCGCACGTCGCCCGGGATCAGCAGGCAGCGCCGGCCTTCGGCTTCGATATGCCGCCTGGTTTCCTCGCCGTCGGTCTGTTCGTCGGGCAGGTAGACCAGCGCCACGTCGGCGCCTTCGCGGGCATACAGCACGGCCACGGCGCGGCCGATGCCGGAGTCGCCGCCGGTCACGATGGCGCTCATGCCTTCGAGCTTGCCGCTACCTTTATAGCCGGGTGCCAGGAATTGCGGCCGCAGTTCCATGTCGGCCTCGATGCCGGGCTTTTCCAGGTGCTGGTCGGGCAGCGGGGTGGCCGGGAACTCGTGGGTGCCCGCCTGCACGGCCTGCTGTTCCTTCTGTTCGCTGCCGCCTTGCGCCTTGGCGGCGTCCTTGCTGTCCTGCTGCTGCTGGATGTCGCGCTGCAGGTTGCCTGCGTCTTGTGCCTTGCTCGTGGAATCGGACATGTCGGTGTTCTCCCATTGGATCGAGCGCACAGTATCGGCGGCTGCGCTTCCCGTTACAGTGCGCTCCCGCACAAATGGCGGGGCGCGCCGCGCACGGGAAGGCCGCCGGGCAGGCTGCCAGTCCGTGCCACCGGCATCATGCGTCGCCGGCACCGGGAAAATAATGGCTGTGCCCGTGTCCACCGTGGTGCCTGACCCCATGGTGGACACGGGCTCATCCTTTGGCCGGCGCGCGGCGGCGTGGTAGGCTTGCGCCTTTCTTGTAATGACAGGTTGCATTGGCATGCTGGACTGGCTCAGACATTACCGCCGCGCGGCGTTGCCCGGGGATATCGGCGCAGGGGTCGTCGTGGCGATGATGCTGGTGCCGCAGGGCATGGCCTATGCGCTCGTGGCCGGCCTGCCGCCGGTGGCGGGGCTGTATGCCAGCATCCTGCCGCCACTGGTCTACGCGCTGTTCGGCAGCAGCATGACGCAATCGGTCGGCCCGATGGCCATCGTGTCGCTGATGACAGGGGCCGCGATTGCGCCGCTGGCCATGGGTGCGCCGGGCCTGCACGGCGTGCTGGCGGCGCAACTGGCGCTGGTGGCCGGCGTGGTGCTGCTGCTGTGCGGCCTGCTGCGGCTGGGCTTTCTCGCCAATTTCTTCTCGCGGCCGGTGATGAGCGGGTTTACGGTCGGCTCGTCGCTCGTCATCGCCTGGGGGCAGGTCAGGCCACTGCTGGGCGGAGCGCCGGCGCAGCCGCACGTGCCGAGCGCGGTCCTCGGGCTGGCATCGCTGGCGTTGCTGCTGCTCGCACGCAGCTATCTGGCCAGGCTGCTCAAGCGCGCCGGCCTGCGGGCCGGGGCCGCGGACGTGCTGGCCAAGCTGGCGCCGATGGTCGTGGTGCTGGCGGCGACCGCCGTGGTGTTTACCTATGGCGCGCACGGCATCCGGCTGACCGGGCCGGTGCCCGCCGGCCTGCCGCAACTGAACCTGGCCACCTCGCCATCGCACTGGCGCGAGCTGTTGCAGCCGGGCTTGCTGATCGGCTTCGTGGTTTTCCTGATGAGCATGAGCGCGGCGCAGACGCTGGCGCAAAAGCGCGGCGAGAAGCTGGTGTCGAACCGCGAGCTGGTGGGGCTTGGCGCGGCCAACGTGGCCAGCATGCTGTCGGGCGCCTTCCCCGTGACCGGCAGCCTGTCGCGCTCGGCCGTCAATTTTGCCGCCGGCGCCAACACGCCGCTGGCCAGCGTGATCTCCGCCGTGCTGCTGACCGTGGCGCTGGTGCTGCCCACCGGCTGGCTGGCGCTGCTGCCGTTGCCCACGCTGGCGGCGACGATCATCGTGGCGGTGCTCGGCATGCTCGAACTCGACACCTTGCGCACCGCGTGGGGCTACGACCGCGGCGACGCGCTGGCGTGGCTGGTCACCTGCGTGGGCGTGCTGGCGCTGGGCGTGGAGGCGGGCGTCATCGTCGGCGTGGTGCTGTCGATGGGCACGCTGATCTGGCGCGCCAGCCGGCCGCACATCGCCGTGCTGGGGCGCATTCCCGGCACCGAACACTTCCGCAATGTCGACCGCTATGCCGCCACCCGCTGCGAATCGCTGCTGATCCTGCGCATCGATGCCAACCTGTTTTTCGGCAATGTCGAGGCGGTCAGCGAACGGATCGAGGACGAGCTGCGCGCCCATCCCGACACCCGCCACCTGGTGCTGACGATGCTGGCAGTCAGCTC
>DASVVD010000692.1:0-9250 GCA_036386715.1 Pseudoduganella sp. | reverse complement strand
CCGTGCTGACCTACGCACGATCCAGCTGGGGCAACCAGGCGCCCGGGCTGTCTGCCGGGGACGTGACCGCGCTGCGCACCGAAATCTCGGTCGGGATGTTCTCGGCCGGCCAACTGTCCAACAAACACTGAAAGAGAGACTTCATGAAACAGCACATCGCCGCAACCCTGCTGATGGCCGCCGCTGCCGTTGTCACCACCACCGCCGGCGCCCAGGAAATCGTCCGCCACAAGATTCCGGGCTCGGATTTCCCGATCGCGCAGGCCGTCACGCTGCCGGCCAGCGCCACGATCCACTTCATCAGTGGCCAGGTGCCGCCGATGATCGACAAGGCCGCCAGCCCCGACTCGATCGCCGCCTATGGCGATACGAAAACGCAGACCGTGGGCGTGCTGAAGAAGATCGAGGAGATCCTGAAGGGCATGAACCTGACGATGGGCGACGTGGTCAAGATGCAGGTGTTCCTGGTGGGCGATCCGTCGAAGGGTGGCCGCGCCGATACCAAGGGTTTCATGGAAGCCTACACGCAGTTCTTTGGCGGCACGCAGCCGAACCTGCCGGCGCGAGCGGTGATGCAGGTGGCCGGATTGAACTCCACCGGCTGGCTGGTCGAGATCGAGGTGGTCGCCGCCAGGAAGTAAGACCCAGATTGCTGCAGGACTGAAAGGTCCGGGGAAACTGCCGGCTTGCCTGCCGGCAGGGGGGCCCTTTTTCGTCCGTTTTTCGCTGCATCCAGTTTTCCATCTTCACTACAAGAAAAGGAATCACAATGCACAAGGCCATTCTCAAGTCGGGCGCCGCCGCCATGCTGTTGCACACCGGATTATCGTTCGCCGCCGATCCGGTCGGCGCACCGGAGCCCGAACCGCAAGCGGAAAACCTGGCCGGTGCCGCCGGCGCGCCGGTCTCGATGGGCGCCGTGATCGTTACCGGCACCCGCGCCAGCGGCCTGAAAGCGGAAAACAGCGCCTCGCCGATCCAGGTGCTGGACGCGGCCTCGCTGCAGCGCACCGGCCAGCCGGACCTGATCCAGGCGATCGCCCAGAACATCCCGTCGTTCACCGCGCAGGCCTTCGGCGGCGACACGGCCAACCTCACGCTGTCGGCCCGGCTGCGCGGCCTGTCGCCGAACAACACGCTGGTGCTGGTCAACGGCAAGCGCCGCCACGGCACCGCCAACCTGGCCGTGCTGGGCGGCCCGTACCAGGGCGGCGCGGCAGCTGACCTGAACTACATTCCGGTGGCCGCGATCGACCATATCGAGGTGCTGCAGGACGGCGCCGCCGCACAGTACGGCACCGACGCCATCGCCGGCGTGGTCAACATCATCCTGAAGTCGAACAACCAGGGGCTGTCGGGTAATGTCAACGGCGGCGGCTATGCCGACGGCGGCGGCCACACGGGCGACGGCACGGCGAACATCGGCTTCCGGCTGACCGACAAGGGTTTCCTCAGCCTCACCGGCGAATCGCGCTACCACGGCTTCAGCGACCGCGGCAACATCGACCCGCGCCTGACGGCGCCGCAAAACCTGGCGTCGATGCCCTTGCTGCAGGCACCCGGCTACCCGCACCTGAACAAGATCGCCGGCGACGCGCAATACCACCTGAACACGCTGGCCCTGAACGCGGGATACGACATCGACGACGACACGTCGCTGTATGCCTTTGCCACGTGGGGCAAGAAGGAAGCCCGGGCCTACGAGAACTACCGCATGCCGAACCGGCTGCCGCAGGTCTATCCGCTCGGCTTCAGCCCGAAGGAAACCATGAAGGAAACCGACTACGCGATCACGGCCGGCGCGCGCGGCAAGTTCGGCGGCGCGTGGAACTGGGAGCTTTCCAGCACCTATGGCCGCGACAAGGCGGAAATCGGCGTGGCCGATTCCGCCAACGTTTCGCTGTACAACGACACCGGCTTCACGCCGACCGTGTTCCATGCCGGCACGTTCATCGCCAGTCAATGGACCAACAACTTCGACGTGTCCCGCGAGATCGACATGGGCTGGGCGAAACCGTCGACCTTCGCGATGGGCCTCGAGCACCGCGTGGACGAGTATGAGATCCAGGCCGGCGACCAGTTCTCGCGCTACAAGGAAGGCTCGCAGTCGTACCCCGGTTTCTCGTTGACGGACGCCGGCAAGCATGACCGCAACAACAAGGCGATCTACGCGAACTTCATCACCTTCCCGATCGATGGCCTGACGGTCGACCTGGCGGCGCGCTATGAACACTTCAGCGATTTCGGCAACGCCAAGGTGGGCAAGCTGACGAGCCGCTACGACTTCACGCCGACCTTCGCCGTGCGCGGTACGTTCAGCAACGGGTTCCGGGCACCGACGCTGGCCGAATCGTACTACTCGGCCACTAACGTGGGCCCCACCAGCGCCTTCGTGCAGCTGGCGCCGAATTCGGCGGGCGCGAAGCTGGTCGGCGTCGACGGCCTGAAGCCGGAAGCATCGACCAACCTGTCGGCGGGCATCGTGCTGAACCCGGCGAACAATGTGTCCATCACGCTGGACGCCTACCAGATCAAGATCCGCGACCGCATCGTCGGTTCCGGTTCGGTGTACGGTTCCGGCGGCGCCGTCAACTCGCCGGCCGTCGTCTCGGCGATCCTCGCCAACGGCAACATCCTCGATCCGACCGTCAGCGAAACCGGCATCAACATCTTCACCAACGCCGTGAACACCCGTTCGCGCGGGCTGGAAATGGTGGCCACGCTGAACAGCAACTACGGCGAATACGGCCGCGTGGACTGGTCGCTGGCGGCCAACTGGAACCAGGTGCGGGTCACCAAGATCAACCAGGCGCCAACCCAGCTGCAGCCGCAAACGCTGCTGGACCGCTCGGCGATCTCGAACCTGGAAACCGCGTCGCCGAAGACCCGCGTCAACCTCGGCGCGCTGTGGCGTTCGGGTGCCTGGACGGTCAACCTGCGTGAAGCCCTGTATGGCAAGGCCTACACGTGGGAATCGCCGAATGGCGGCACCTACTACAAGAACGAGATCGGCTTCACGGGGATCACCGATCTTGAAGTGAGCTACAAGCTGAACCCGAACTGGACGCTGTCGGCCGGTGCCAACAACCTGTTCAACCAGTACCCGGATGAAGTGAATGGCGAACTGATGGCCGTGTACCGGGCGAACCTGGACAACGCGGGCGTGACGAAATATCCGTCGTTCGCGCCGTTCGGCATCAACGGCGGCTACTACTACGCGCGCGCCAGCTTCAAGTTCTGAGCGAACGTGGCGTAACGTAACGTGACGGGGCAGGGCGCTATACTGCGCTCTGCCCCGTTTTCCATTGCCGCCATGTTCCTTCGCCATTCCCTGCTTGCCGCCGCCACGATCGCCGCCAGTGGTGCCGCCGCCGCGCCCATGACACTGCAGGACTACCTGGCGCTGAACGGCGCGCCGCCGGACAAGCACATCGCCTACGGCACGGCGCCTTCGCAGTTCGTGGAACTGTTCCGGCCCAAGGGCGACGGGCCGTTTCCCGTGGTGGTGCTGATCCACGGCGGCTGCTGGACCGTGCAGTACGGCGGCATCACGCAGATGCGCAGCATGGCCGGCGCGCTCGCCGCGCAGGGCATCGCCGTGTGGAACGTGGAATACCGCAGGCATGATGAAGAAGGCGGCGGCTATCCCGGCATGTACCGCGACGTGGCCACCGCCATCGACCTGCTGCGCGAAGAACCCCTCGTCGACCTGAAACGTATCGTCGCCGTCGGTCACTCGGCCGGCGGGCACCTGGCCCAGTGGGCCGTTTCGCGCCACAGGCTGCCGCAAGGAAGCCCGGCCCGGGTGGCCGATCCACTGCGCATTCCCGCCGTGATCAGCCTGGGCGGGCTGGCCGACCTGCGCAACGGCGCAGCATTGATCCGCTCCAGCTGCGATCGCGAAACGGCGCAGCTGGCCGGCACGCCGAGCGCCGCCCGGCCGGACGTATTCGCCGACACGTCGCCGGCCGACATGCTGCCGGCCGGCATACACACAGTGCTCATCCACGGCGAGCACGATACCGTGGCGCCGCCCGCGGTGGCCGAAGACTATGCACGCCGCGCCCGCGCCGCCGGCGACACGGCCGAAGTGATCGTGCTGCCGGGCGCGAGCCACTACGACGAAGTGGCGGCCAGCTCGCCAGCCTGGCCCATCGTGAACCGCGCGATCCGCAAGGCACTCGGCCTGCCGTAGCGATTCACTCGCCGCTACGGTGCGATGCCGAACAGTTCCATCTTCATGCCCTTCATGCCGGACGGTGCATAGATCGCGATCGTCTGCGCCGTCAGCATGTTGTCATACAGGTTGCCTTTCGCCGTGAGCGAGAAGTAATACGTGTTCGGCCGCACCGGCACCTCGCCGGGCACCTGCGCCATGTGCACCAGCTGCACGCCGGGCATGGCGGCGGTGATCAGGCGATCCACGTCGTCCGGCGAACCGATCTTGAAGCGCACCGGCACGGCGGCCACCAGCTCGAGCGCCGGCATGTCCGCGCTGATCGCCAGGCACAGCTCGGTACGGCGCTCCACGCGCGCCGGGTCGATCACGCCGTAATGCAGCGAGGGCCGCGCCGCATCGTTCGTGAGTGGCAGCGTGAAGTAGCGCGAGGAGATCACCGTGTCGATCAGGTCGCGGATCATGTTGTCGAGCTTCTGGAACGCCGGGCCCGGATCGTCGTGCTGGTAGGCCGGCAGGTCGGCCAGCGTGAATTTCGGCGAGAACGTCATCAGGCCGCCAGCCAGCGCCATCAGCTTGTCGAACACGTATTCCGGATGGTGCTGGCGATAGCGCGCGCAGTGCGTGAGCGGCGCGGCCGCCGTGCAGATCACGTTGAGCATCCAGAACGACGAAGTGTCGCCTGTATGCACCTCGAAGGCCTGGCGGCCGTTCTGGCGGTGGCGTTCGTACAGCGCGGCGATCTTGGCGTTCAGCTTGGCCAGCAGGGCATCGAGCATGGCGGGCAGGCCGGCCGCCGTGGCCAGCGTGACGGAAGGCGGAATGAAGGCGGGGTCGAGTTCGAAGCCGCCGGTGGGGACGCGCCTGATGCGGACGACGGGGAAGGAGAGGTAGGCGGTGCGCGCCTCGGTGTGCGGCAGCAGTCTCACATTCTTGGTGAGGAAGTCGATGCCGAGCGACAGTTCGCTGGTGAACAGGTCGGCGGTCTCGACGTCTTTCATCGCATAACGTGCGGACTGCGCGATGTTCCCGCCATGCTCGTTCAACAAGGGCAGCGCCGCATAAAACGTGAATACTTGCTCATCGGCGTCCAGTGCGGAAAGCATGACGCTCGGCGGCGCGGGATCGGAAATCGGCGCATCGTAAATTTCACCGTCCTGGAACAGCAGCGAAAGCCGGTTGGCCTTCAACATGTTGTTCTTCAGCATATCCAAATCCCATTCCGCGTTGCGCACACCCCACAGGCACGGACTGATAGTCAGGGCAAGTTGTTGCAGCCGTGTTTCGTGATACATGTCCAGCCGCTGCATCTGCTGCGGGCCGAGGGTGAGGCCTTCGCCCCACAGCACTTTCGAGGGAATGCTCATGGTTCTCCTTTCGGTAAAGAATGAAGCAAGCATGAATGTTTCGTAGCGGCATTCGCTTGATATGGCGCAAATTGCCGTTCGGGAAGCTCCCGATAATGGGCTTCCCGACACTGCCGATCCAATCATGAAAGACCTGATCCCCTATTTCGAACGCGAACTGGTGGTGTTGCGTGGCTATGCCGCCGAATTCGCCGCCAGGTTCCCCCGCGTAGCCGACCGCCTGCGTATCGGCAGCGGCGATTCCCATGTCGAGCGGCTGCTGCAGGCGCTGGCACTGCTGGCAGCCCGCATCAGGAAGCGGATCGATGATGGTTTCCCGCAATTCACCGAGGCGTTGCTGGAGTCGTTGTTCCCGCACTACTTGCGGCCATTCCCTTCTTGTGCGATCACCTGTTTCGGGCTGATGGAAAAAGGGCTCGAAGAGATGTCCGGCGTGCGGATCATCGAGCGCGGAACGGTAATGCAATCGAAACCCGTGCAGGGCACGCCTTGCAAGTTCCAGACCGCGACAGACGTGGCGCTGGCACCGCTGGCGATCACCGCAGCGCGTTTCGAACCGTTGATCAGGGCACCTTCCGGCACCCGGCTGGCGCCCGATGCGACAGCATCGTTGTCGATCACGATCACATGCGTTTCTTCCAAGGTGACCCTGTCGAACATACCGCTCGATACGCTGCGCGTACTGGCCGACGGCGACCCATCGTTCTGTTCCGCGTTGCACGATGCACTGTTCATGCATGTGAGCGGCGCATTCGTCGAAGGGACGGGCGGAGCGTGGCTGCCTTTGGCGGCAGTACCGCTGTCATCAGCCGGCTGCGCGGACGACGAAGCGGTGATTCCGTTCAGCGACCGTTCACACCGCGCGTGGCGCATCCTGACGGAATATTTCTGTTTCCCCGACAAATTCCGTTTCTTCGATATCGACCTGGCAGCACTGCGGACGTTGATCGCGCCAGAAGCCGGCAGCGTCACCCTGCACCTTTCCCTGTCGCGCATGGCACCGGACAGCAACCCGGCACGGATGCTGCGCACGCTGCAGCCATCCAACCTGCGCCTGTTCTGCACCACGGCCGTCAACCTGTTCAAGCACAACGTCAGGCCGGTCGCTGTTACCGGGACGGCAGCGGAATATTCGCTGGTCGCCGATGCACCCCACCCGCAGGCTTTCGAAGTGTATTCGGTCGATGCCGTGCGCCAGCAAGTCATCAACACGGACGCCATCGTTGAATTCACGCCACTGTATGCACGCGGCCACGGCGTTGCAGGGCGCGGCCGCCACTGGGTATTGCGCCACGACGAAGTGCTCGCCGTGATCAGTCCTGGTCAGGAGAAGCGCATCGCACTGGTGGACATCAATGCCGAAGCGCTGGAGGTGCAGCGCAGCACGTTGTCACTGGATGTCACGTGCACCAACCGCGACCTGCCGCATCAGTTGACCTACGGTGCGCCCGCCGGCGACCTGGCCATTCCCGGTGAATCGGGCAACTCGCTGGTGCGGCTGCTGGCCAAACCCAGCCTGCCGCAGCAGTTCGCCGGGGGGCAGAACCACTGGCGATTGATTTCCCACCTGACGCTGAATCACCACGCGCTGGTGCCGAAAGGCCTGGCTACATTCAAGGAGCTGCTCACGCTGCACGACCTGCCGGCATCGCCTGTGACGAAGCGGATGATCGAAGGCATCGTTCATCTCGATCACACGGTGACCACCGCCTGGATCAAGCACAAGCGCGGCTCTTCGCTGGTGAAAGGCCTGGAAGTCCATATCACCGTGGATGAGGAAGCATTCGTCGGCAGCGGCATTCACCTGTTCGCGCAAGTCATGGACCACTTCCTGGCGCTGTACGTGCAGGTCAACAGCTACATCGAACTGGTGCTGCTGTCGCAGCGTGACAATAGGGAGATCCTGAGATGCAAACGACGCAGCGGCAACGCAGGCCTGGCCTGAAAGGTGGCGTAATTTCGCAGTTGTTCAGCGAACCCTGGCGGTTCGGTTTTCTTCCCGCGGTAACGCATATCCTGCGCTGGTGCGCGCGTCGTGGCGTTCCGGGCGATGAAGCATTGATGAAGGTGCTGCGCTTTGAAAACAGCGTCTCGCTGGCCTTCCCGGCCAGCGAGATCGAAGCGCTGCGGGTCGATGACCAGCCGGAGAACGCGGCGAACCTGGCTCGCATCGCGGTGACGCCAACCTGCCTCGGCCTGCTCGGCGTCTCCGGTACGCTGCCTTTGCACGACACGGAACGGTATGCCCGCGCTGCTGCGGAGGGTGACGCAGGCGCGCGATCCTTCCTGGACTCGCTGTCGACGCGCATGGTCGCGCTGTTCTGGGAGGCCTGGGCGATGAGCCGCCCGGAGGTCGCACTCGATACGCAGGGCCCGGACAGCTGGCGCGAACGGCTGCTGGCGCTCGGCGGCAAAAAAGTGGCGTCGGCAAATGACGCGGAGGCCTGGTATGCGGGCCTGCTGCGCGTGCGCCCCGTTTCCGCCGCCACGCTCGAATGCATTTTGGCTGGCGAACTGGGGCTGCGGGTGCGGGTCGAGTCGATGGTGGGCTCCTGGCTAGGCATTCCTCCTTCACAGCGCAGCACGCTGGGCACATCGAATCCAAAGCTCGGCACCGGCGCCACGCTTGGCCGGCGCCAATGGCGGCTGGACCAGCGTGTGCGCATCGTCATCGGCCCGTTAGAGCGCGCGCAGTTCGAGTGGCTGTTGCCGCGCTGCGCAGGGTCACGAGTGTTGTCCAGATTGCTGGCCGTTGTCATGACCGAGGTGGTGATCGAATACGAAATCTGCCTGCTGCCCGGCCCGGATTGCGTCCGGCCGCTGGTGCTCACTGCCAAACCTGGCGAGGGGCGCCGGCTGGGTTGGGATACGTTCATGGCCAATGCACCGGGCCGCAGCCGGCAACGTGAAATCCGCTACCTGCTGAAACCCGATTTGTATGGAGAAACGTAATGACAGTTCCCCTCCCGATCATGGCCTCGCTGGCCCGGCTGCAGCAGTCGGGGCGGCTGCTGCGTTTGCAATTCCCGAACGGCGACGGGCCGGCTACCGCGCTGGTCGTCAACACGCTTCATGCCCACGAAGAGCTTTCCCGGGGCTTCCGCTTTGATGTCGAGCTGTTGTCCGACGACGTGTCGATCCCGTTGAAGTCGATGATCGGCAAGATGATGACGGTCTCGCTGGTCCGCGACAACGGCACCGAAAGGCACTTCAACGGCTACATCACCGAGTTCCGCTACGCGAAGACGGATGGTGGCTTTGTTTACTACCAGGCCGTGCTTGAACCATGGCTGGCGTTCGCAAGGCTGCGCAAGGACTGCGTGTCGTTCCTTGCCGGCAGCGTGCTGGAGATGACGGAAAAAACCTTCGCGCATTACAAGGAACACGACTGGAAACTGCGGATGCGGGGCGACGATCCGAAAGTCACCTGCATGAACCAGTACAACGAGACCGACTACAACCACCTGCATCGCCGCTGGGAGGCTGCAGGCTTCTATTACTGGTACGAGCATCGCGCGGACGGGCACACGCTGTACCTGTCGGATGACAGCATGATTGCCGAATCGGTCGATGCCTGCGGCACACGCGAAGTGGAACCAGGCACGATTCCGTACCGTGCGTTTGCGGGTTCTGCCGAGGGCGACGGCATCCACCAGTGGCAGGCAGTGCGCCGAGTTAACTCCGCCACCATGACGCTGGGCAGCTT
>DASVVD010000691.1:0-6625 GCA_036386715.1 Pseudoduganella sp. | reverse complement strand
GGCCGCGCCGCAGTCCAGCTTGGCCTGGAGACGCTGCCGGTGCAGCACGACGTGGACAACGTGCAGCCGGCACCGCTGATGGAAACCCGGCGCGGCAAGCTGCTGCCGACACTGGACTATGCGTTGACCCGGTTCGCCGCCGCCAGCCAGGCCGCCGCCGTGGAACGGCGCAGCGTCCCGCGGCAGGGCAGGGGCTAGCGCTCCGCAGGTGCCGGCCGTGTGGCGCACGCCGTGCGCTGCCGGCCGGCCAACTTGCTTTTGTATAAATGTTGCTTCGGCCGCGAGGCATTGTCCGACAATGCGATTGCACCTTTGCCCATGGCAGTCTCGACCGTATGGTTTTAAGCTCGTATCCAGTCCATACGGAGGGAAAAAATATGCGCAACGATGCGAACATTTCGGCTCAGCTCGAGCTTTGGAGCGGCCTCCAGGGGGTGCACGAGGCAAGCGTGGATGCACTGGCCCGGGCGGCAGTGGGGTCGGTACTGGTGGTTGGCGCCAGCGGGGCGCTCGGCAAGGCATTCGAGGCCCGCTGCAAGGCGCGCCAGCTGCCTTGCGTGGTGGTCGGACGCGACATGCTCGATGCAAGCGACGCGCAGGCCGTGGAGCGGCTGATCCGCCAGCACCGGCCTGCGGCAATCATCAATGCGGCGGGCGCCCGTGCGCCGTCGCCCGGCAGCATGTCGCCCGGCGAGGCGGAAGCGCAATGCCGTGCCCATATCGCTGGTACCGTCGTGCTGGCCACGGCGGCTGCCCGCCATGGCCTGGTGTACCAGGTCATCTCCAGCGCGGCGGTGCTGGCCGGCGTGACAGGGCGGCGCGACGAGTCGGCCGTCCCGGCGCCGCTGGATGCCTTCGGGCGCTGCCAGGCGGAGGCCGAGTCGCGGGCACTGCGCGCCAATCCCCAAACCCTGCTGGTGCGCAGCGGCCAGTTCTTCGGCCCGGACGACGACGCCGGCCTGCTGGGCGAGGCGCTGGCATCGCTGCGCGACGGTGAGCCCGTAGCGCTTTCGCCGGAGCTGACACTGGCCCCGGCCTACACGCCGGACCTGGTCGATGCCTGCCTGGACCTTGCGGCCGACGGCGAGCAGGGCATCTGGCACCTGTACAGCGACGCCGGCATCCCTGCCGTGGACCTGGTGGGCCGCGCCGCGACGCTGCTGGGGCTGGGGACGCTGCTGGTGCAGCATGACGTCGACAACGCACAGCCGGCACCGGTGCTGGAAACCCGCCGCAACAAGCGCCTGCCGGCACTCGACTATGCGCTGGAGCGCTTTGTCGCCGCCAGCCGGGGGGCTACCCTGGAACGGCGCGGCGCCTCGCCGCAGGGCTGCGCCGAGGACGCTGCGTAATGGCCGAGTCCGTGTCATGGTGCCAGGCACCATGACACGGACTCGGCTGCAAGGTCAGCCGAACGCGCGGTACCGGAAGTTGCGGAACCGCGCTTCGCCGCTGCCGGTGGCGTACAGCGCCGGCTTCAGCGACATGAAGCCGCCGCGCACGTTGTGGTGGTAGCCCGAGACTTCATACCCGCGCGGCCCCCGCGTCCAGGTCTTGCCGTCGCCGGACAGGTGGATGCTGACCACGTGCCGGCGGTTGCGCACGCGCAGGAACAGGCGCTTGCCGAACGGGTTGTCGGGCTGGCCATGCTCGGTGCCGTAGCGGTGCAGCACGAGGTTCTTTTCCTCGAAGCCCATGCCGCAATACAGCTTGTGGTCGTAGAACAGCAGCAGGCCGGCACGCGTGCCGGGATCGACCTCGATCTCGCATTCCACCTCGTAGTCCTGGTCCGGCACCACGAACACCAGTGGTGACGAGTCGGACGGCTGCTGCCCGCTGGCTTTCAGGTGCAGCGTGCCGTCGCGCCGCGCCAGGCGCCGCGATTCCGTCGGCGACGGATTGAAGAAATTCCACTGCACGCCGTACTTGTCGGTCGAAAAATCGTCCGACAGCGCCATGCCGTGCTGCGCGCTGCTGGCCACGGCAGCGGCCGTGGCGGTTCCCTTGCCCGCGGCGGGCTTGCTGATCGGCTGCGACAGGTCGCCGCCGCCGAAGTCCGGCCAGTCGTCGGCCGACCAGGTGACGGGCGCCAGCAGGCATTGCCGGCCCAGCGTCCAGAAGCCGTTCTCATAGCCGTGGTAGACGCTCCACCAGTCGCCGGCCGGGCCCTGCACCAGCGTGGCATGGCCGCGCGACCACCATTTCTCGGCCACGTCGACCGTGCGCACCAGCGGGTTGCGCGGATGGTGCTCCCACGGCCCATTGATCGATTTCGAGCGCGAGGCGATCACCATGTGGCCGGTCGGCGGGCCCGAGGTGCCGCCCACCGCCAGCACAAGGTAGTAATAGCCGTTGTGGCGCAGCACCTTCGGGCCTTCCGGCGAAAAGGCTTCCACTTCCCAGTCGTCCGGGTAGCGCCACGGGTCGTACACGTGTTCCGGCTTGCCCACCGTGCTCAGGCCGTCGTCGGCCAGGCGCACCCGGTCGACACCGGACAGGAACAGCCAGCGCGAGCCGTCCTCGCCCACGGCGTGGCCGGGGTCGATGTGGCGCGGCAGGTCGAGGTCGATCGGGTCCGACCACGGTCCCTCGATCCTGTCCGCCCAGATCACCCACGACGTGGTCTTCGAGCCCGGCACCGCCGTCTTCTTGGTCGGGATGTACAGGTAGTAGCGACCCTTGTGCCTGCACAGTTCCGGTGCCCACACCGAGCCGATGTTGCGTTGCAGGGTGGCCGTCACCGGGCGCCAGTTGACCAGGTCCTTCGAATGCCAGATCACCAGGCCGGGATAGGCGTCGAAGGTGGAAAACGTCATGTAGTAGTCGTCGCCGTCCTTGAGGATCGACGGATCGGGGCGGTCGCCCGCCACGATCGGATTGAGGAACGTGCCGTTGCCCAGGTCCGGCTTGCGCTGGCCTTCGAAGCCGGTGCCCCACGCCGGGGCAGGGGCCTGGCCCGGGGCCGTGCCTGCCGGGCAGGCGGCAGCCGCCGGGGCCGGCGCGCCGGCCCCCAGCAGCAGCGTGCCGAGGCCGGCGGACTTCATTGCGTCGCGTCGCGATACCATCGTGGCCCCGTTCAGAACTTGTAGCGGGCGCCGAGCAGGTACTCGCGGCCGGTCACGTTCAGCACGTTGACGCTGTTGCGCGCGCTGCCCACGTATTGGTCACTGGACTCGTTGGTCAGGTTGACGCCTTCGAACGTGAGCTCGAGCTTGTCGTTGATCTTGTACGACAGCGACAGGTCGATGTTCGTGGTTTCGTTCTTGCCGGCCACGTCGTTGTTGTTCTGCGCGGGCACCGTCTGCAGGTAGGCGGAGCGGTAGGCGCCGGTCAGGCGCGCGCTGAAGCGGCCATCATCGTAGTAGAACGTGGTGTTCCACGATTTCGGCGACAGGTTCACAAGCTCGTTGCGCACGGTGCCGCTGTTGGCGGTATTGGCCGAGATGATGTAGTCGATCTTCGACGAGACCTTGGTGTAGTTGGCGATCAGGCCGAAGTTGCGGCCCCACGCCGGCAGGAACGTGAACGGCTGCTGGTAGTTCAGCTCCACGCCGCGCAGCTTGCCGCCCGGCGTGTTGCGGAAGCTCGTCACGTCGAACGACTCGGTGCCGGTGAAGTTCGCCGGCAGCAGCGACAGCGGCAGGCCGGTCTGGTTATACGGCATCGCTTCGCGCACGCCCTGCACGTAGCTGGCGATGTT
Organism: Pseudoduganella sp.; assembly: GCA_036386715.1. Taxonomy (GTDB): domain Bacteria; phylum Pseudomonadota; class Gammaproteobacteria; order Burkholderiales; family Burkholderiaceae_D; genus Rugamonas. Next base: position 2,925 of record DASVVD010000691.1, on the reverse strand, counting down.
CTTCTGGAACAGGCCCAGGCCGACAAAGGCCTTGTTCGGGAAGTAGTATTCGAACGAGGCGTCGAACGTCTTGGCGCGGAACGGCTCCAGCAGCGGGTTGCCGGACGAGATGCCCAGCGCGCCCACGGTGCTGACGGTGCCGCCCGGGTTCAGGTTGCCCAGCGGCGGGCGCGACATGACCTTGGCCGCCGCCAGGCGCACCAGGAAGTCGGGCGTGACGTTGGCGGTCACGTTGAGTGCCGGCAGGAAGTCGTTGTACTCGTTTTCCACGGTCACCGGGATACCGCCGCCGGTTGCCACGTAGCCGGTGGCGGTCAGCTTGGTCTTCACGTAGCGGCCGCCGAGGTTGCCGCGCACGGGCAGGCCCCACAGCTCGCTCTCGAAGTCGCCCTGCAGGTAGACGCCGTTGTCCTGTTCCTTGATGGCGCGGTTGTTGCCGCGCGCGCTGGCGTTCGACAGCGATGTCAGCGTGAAGTCGCCCGGGCCGCCCGCGGGGCCCGATTTCAGGCAGTTGCAGTAGGCATCGTACAGCGCGGTGATGGCGCCGATGTTGGGCAGCACCCAGCCAGTGGCAGTCCCGGCCGGCATGTCCTGGCCGTTGCCGAAGCCGCTTAGCTGCGAAGTCAGGCCGCCGATGGCGGTGCCGGCGGGCAGGCCGTAGATGGTTTCGGCCGTGTTGGCGCGGCGCGATTCCCACGTGTTGAACTTGTAGCGCTTCACGTTCACGCCGCCCTTGAAGGTCCAGGTGTCGTTGGCACGCCATGCCAGGTCGCTGCTGAACACGTCGTTGGTGTTTTCGGTGCCCGCCGGGCGGATGCGGATTTCGCTCGGCAGGGAGTTGGCCGCCGCCGTGGCGCCGGCCGGCACGCCGTAGATGTTCAGCACGCCGGGTTGCGTGACATCGAACGGGTAGGTGATGACCGGCAGGCGGTCATTCTGGCGGAAGTCGACGGTATAGCCGTTGACGTTCGGCGCATCGAGCGTGACCGTGGTCTGGATCGGGTTGTCGAACTTGGACTTCGCATGGCCCAGCGCGGCGGTCAGGCGCAGGTCTTCGGTGATCTGGTGCGACAGGTTCAGCGTCGGCTGCACGAACTTCGTCTGCATCTCGTCGTAGCGCGACTCGGAACGGATATCGACACCGTTGAACACGCCGTACTGCATGCGGCCCAGCGCGTCGTACTGCACGTTGACGACCGAGGTCTGCGGCTTGCCGCCGGAACTCAGGTTGCGGCTGAACGAGAAGCCCTCGATGTAGTTTTCCTCGCGCGTCGCATCGAGGTCGGCATACAGCACGTCCAGCGACAGGCGCGTGCCGCGCTGCGGCTTCCATTCGAACGACGCGGTCACGCCCAGGCGGTCCTGGTCGTGCACCATGCGGCCGTAGCGCGGGAAGCGCGGGTGGTAGTTGGCGGCGCTGCTGGCGGCGTTATAGGCGGCGATATTCTCCGGCGTGCCGGGCAGGCGCGCGGACACCGGGAAGCCCGGCGCGCTGGTGCTGCAGTTCGGCGACGTCGACGGACCCACGCCCATCGGTGCGCACCAGCCGCCGACGGACGGGCCGTTGTCCCAGCGGCCGGTGGAGAAGCCGTCCTCGTACAGGTTGCGCTTGCTGTAGGCGACCGACACGAGGTAACCCATCGTGTTGTTGTTGAACGTGTCCGAGAACATGAACGCGCCGCGCGGATCGGTCTTCTTCGACAGGTCGTTGTAGCGGCCCTTGATCATGGCGGTGGCGTTGAAGCCGCGCTTGGCGAAGTCGAACGGGCGCATCGTCTGCAGGTCGACCGTGGCGCCCAGCGAGCCTTCTTCCACGTCGGCGGCGGAACTCTTGCGCACCGTGAGGGAGCTGAACAGTTCGGAGGCGAACACAGTGAAGTCGAAGCCGCGGCCGCGGTTGGTGCCGCCGCTGTTGTCGCTGCCGCCGGTGGTGGCCAGCGCCTCGATGCCGTTGATGCGCACGCGGGTAAAGTCCTGGCCCAGGCCGCGCACGGTGATGCTGCGGCCTTCGCCGGCATCGCGGTCGATCGCCACGCCGGGCACGCGCTGCAGCGATTCGGCCAGGTTGGTGTCGGGGAACTTGCCGATATCCTCGGCCTTGATGACGTCGACGATGCTGTTCTCGGTGCGCTTGGCATTGAGCGCGCTTTCCAGCGATGCGCGCAGGCCGGTCACGACCACGGTCTGCGGCTCGCCGGCAGCCTCGGCAGACTGCGCCTGTGCATGGAGATTGGCCATGGCCAGCACGGCCGTGGCGATCGCCGTCAGTTTCAATGCGGTTTTGTTGCTGTGCATCCAAGTCTCCTGTTCTGATTTTGTTCCGGATCTCTACGCCTGGTGGCGCCCACTGTCTCGAGTGCGCGCGGACTCCATCATTGCGGAGCCGGTTTGCTTATACAAATAACTAAAACGTATAGTTCGGAGGGAAAACGATAACCCGATGATCATTTGGCACTAACTTCGCTCAAATGACTGCAAAAAGGGTTTTTATGGAATCTGGGCCGGCAATGTGACCAATGAATTTGGTCGGGCCAGGTGTAATTCTGTCAGACCAGTGACGTGTTTTTGCAACGATTGGTCAGGCCAGCTGGGTAACGATATCTCAACTGCAAGTCACTACCGGCCGCGAAAGGCGGCTGGCATGGCCCGCGCCAGGCTCATTTCCAGCCAGGGGCAGCGAGTCCGGCATGCTGTTCGGCCCCGGCGGGTGGCGTGGCCCGCCGCGCCTGTTCGCGTGCCTGTTCGCGTGCCACCTCGCGCGCAACACCTTCGAAGACCATTGCCTGGTGCGTTGCGCAGTCGGTGCGCTCGTGCGCGATGCGTTGCCGGTTTGCCCCCAGCGTGTCCCGGTCGAGCCGCACGCCGAAGCTTGCGGGCACGCCATCGCCTGTCGTGCCCAGCACCCGTGCCACGATCACGTCGCCC
>DASVVD010000690.1:0-4969 GCA_036386715.1 Pseudoduganella sp. | reverse complement strand
TCGACGGCAGCCCGGCGGTACCCCTGGACGAAGCGCTGCTGCGCGACCGGAACAGCGTGGCCTACGTGCTGCCCACGCCGCCCGACGGCGTGGCCGGGATGTTTGACCGCTCGGCCGGCGCCAGCCGCTGGGGCAGCGTGCGCGTGACCACGGCGGCCGCGCCATGGCGGCGCAGCCTGTTCAATGGCTGGGCCCAGGTGATCGTGCAGTCGACCGGCGAGCCGGGCACCGGTACGTTGACGGCGGCCGCGCCAGGTCTGCCATCGGCAACCCTGCAGTTCGACTTGCGTTGACTCGTGCAAAGCCGCCGCGCCGCACATGCGGCGCGGCGCATCCGGCATGACCGTGGGTAGCGGCGTTGAGCAACGTCGTCCCGCGCATCTGCCTGCCGCGCCGGCTACCCAGGCTGCCGGCGCGCCGGGGCCGGCAGGGTTTTCCTGCGGCATTAAGCTTTTGATAAGCAGTGCCTGATAAGGTCCGGCATATTGCAGCGCTGCCCGCTGCACCACGCCTCATGCGACTCGCCTCATGCGACCAATATCGTGACGAATCAGCCGCTCCCATACTGCCTCCACCGTTGCCGTCCCGCGCGCCGGCGCAGGATCGCCGGGCGATGATCGCGATACTGCTGCGTAACCGTTTGCACTGGTACGCCGTGTCAACCGGCCGCCTCGTGCTGCGCCGCTGGCAGGCCCTGTTGCTGACGATCGCGGTGCTTGCCCCGGCCGGCGTATCGGCGTTGGGCCAGGTGAAGTCGCTGGGGTGGCCGGTACTGGTCCTGCTATCGCCCGAACACGGCGCATTCTGGCGGTTTTCATGCCTGTGCCTGTACCAGGCGCTGGCCGTGATCTGGGTGCTGATGCAGCGCGACCAGGTCAGCGGCGGCGATTTCATGGGCTACGTGCGATCGCTGGCCGTGCCGCCGCGCCAGGTCCGTACGGTCGACCTGCTGATCCTGCTCACCGCCAACAGTCCGCTGCTCCTGTTGCCGGTGGCTGCGCTGGCCTGGCTCCACGCACAGGTCGGCGTACTTGCCGTGTTGCCGGGCAGCCTGTTCATCGTGCACCTGCTCATCCTGGCGACGGCCGCGCAACTGGCCTGCCTGGAGCGTGCCTACGTTTGGCTGGGTGCGATTGCACTGGCGAACATCCCGCTTGCCGCTGTTCCGGGCAGCGCTCCAGCGGTGCAGCTGGTGTTGCTCGCAGCGGTGCTGCCGTGCGCCTGGCTGGCCGCAAGGGGATTGTCCAATCCACTGGTCCAGCGGTTCCTGGCTTCCGTGCGACGCGGGGCCGCCACCCTGGCGGCCCGGGCAGCGCCGGCCCGACTGCACCCGGCTGCGTTTGTTCCACTGAACTACCTGGTCCGCCAGGCGCCCGTGGAAACCTTCGGCAAGCTGGCCGTTGCTTCGGCAGTGACCGCGGCGGCGCTGGGGCTGATGGCGATATGGGAATACGACGACCGCTGCGCCGGTCTTGCCGTGATCACGCTGGCCATCGTCGCGGTCGCGATCAGCGGCCTGTATCGGGATTTGATGATGGCCCATCGCGCCACGCTGCCGCTGGTGGCCGGGCTGCCGCTGCCGGCGCACTGGGCGCGCAAATTCGATCACGCGGTGCTGATGCTTGCGGGGGCGCCGTTCGCCGTGGTCGTCGGCTGTGTCGTGGCATTCCATCAACCGCACCGGCTGGCGCCGATGCTGCTGCTCGGCGCCGCATTCCCTGGCCTGATCGCTGTATTACGCCTGCCGCAGGTCCACACCGAACGCCAGGCCGTGGTTCTCAGCGCGGTGATTGCCGCGCTGTGGGGGACCGGCTGCGCAATGACGCTACTTTAAACTCATCATGCTGACATTTGAACGTCTCGATAAATCGTTCGGCAACAAGACCATCCTGCACCAGGCGGGCGCACATTTCGCGCCGGGCATCCATGCCTTGCGCGGCCCCAACGGGGTGGGCAAGTCGACCTTGCTGCGGATGCTGGCCGGTATCGTCCAGCCGGACAGCGGGGCGATACACATCGGCGCCCATTCACTGATGGATGCTCCGCTGGCCGCCAAGGCCTGCCTGTCCTATGTGCCGGACGAGTGCCCGGTCTATCCGTTCATGAGCGGCCGCGAGTTCCTGCATTTCGTTGCCTGGGCCAAGGGCTGCAAGGTGGATGCCGAAGTCATGGCGATCGCACGGCAACTGGGCCTGGCGACCCACCTGGACACCAGGTTCGCGGCCATGTCGCTCGGCACGCAGAAAAAAACCATGCTGGCCGCCGCATGGATCGGCGCGCCGGTGGTCATGTTGTTCGACGAGCCCAGCAATGGCCTGGACGCCGCGGCACGCGAGGTACTGATCGACTTGATGCGGGGGGAGGGCGGGCGCTGCGCCATGCTGGTCTCCACCCACGATGACGACTTCATCGTCGCGCTCGGGGCGCGGGTGGTCCGGTTCGAAGCGCTGTCCGGCGCCCCCGCAGCCGAACGCCGGGAACAGGACGCCCAGGCTCCTGGCTGACGCCTGCCTTGCCCGCCTGGCGGTTGCCGTCGCGGCGCCGGTGAAAGATTTTCACTTCTGGCGTCAATTCATTTCAACAGCCGCCGGCGGTTTTCGCGCGTAGGCCGGCCTTACACTTCCTCCAACATTACAAAAACCGTCCACTGGAGGAGATCACCATGCAGGCCTGGAACCAAATCTATGCACCGCTGGGCAGCCTGGGGCTGTCCGCCCTGGCCGCGGCAGTCCCCATCATTTTCTTCTTCATCGCGCTGGCGGTGCTGCGCATGAAAGGGCACGTCGCCGGCGCCATCACGCTGGCACTGGCACTGGTCGTCGCCATCTTCGCCTATGGCATGCCGGTGCCGCAGGCGCTGGCCTCGGCGGGCTATGGATTCGCCTACGGCCTGTGGCCGATCGCGTGGATCATCATCAGCGCGGTCTTCCTGTACAAGGTCGTCGAACGCACCGGGCAGCTGGCGGTGATCCGCGCCTCGATCCTGGCCATTACCGACGACCAGCGCCTGCAGATGCTGCTGATCGGCTTCTCCTTCGGCGCTTTCCTGGAGGGCGCCGCCGGCTTCGGCGCGCCGGTGGCGATCACCGCCGCGCTGCTGGTCGGCCTGGGCTTCAATCCGCTGTATGCGGCGGGCATGTGCCTGATTGCCAATACCGCGCCGGTGGCGTTCGGCGCGATGGGCATTCCCATCATCGTGGCCGGGCAGGTGACCGGTATCGACCCGATGCTTATCGGCGCGATGGCCGGCCGCCAGTTGCCGCTGCTGTCGCTGTTCGTGCCGTTCTGGCTGGTATTCATGATGGATGGCCTGCGCGGCGTGAAGGAAGTCTGGCCCGGCGCACTGGTGGCCGGCGGCAGCTTCGCCGTCACCCAGTACTTCACCTCCAACTTCATCGGGCCGGAACTGCCCGACATCACCTCGGCGCTGGTCAGCCTGGTGTCGCTGACGCTGCTGCTGAAGGTCTGGCAGCCGGCCACCGCGAAGAACGCCGCCAGCGGCGTGGTACTGGCGGGCGGCGCGGCGGCGCTGTCCGGCTTTGGCGGTGGCGCGGCGGGCGGTGCCAAGGCGGCCGGCCGCACCCGTTCGCCCTACACGCTGGCGCAGACCGTGCGCGCCTGGGCGCCGTTCGGCATCCTGACGGCGATCGTCACGGTCTGGAGCCTGCCGGTATTCAAGGCGCTGTTCGCCAAGGGCCCGCTGGCCTGGACCGTGCTCAAGGTGCACGTGCCGTTCCTCGACCAGATGGTCATCAAGACCGTTCCCATCGTGACCGTGCCGAAAGCGTACGAGGCGGTGTACAAGCTCGATATCCTGTCCGCGGTCGGCACGCCGATCCTGTTCACGGCCATCATTTCCATGTTTCTGCTGGGCATGAAGCCGGCCGACGGCTTGCGCGCCTTCCGGGATACGGCGGTGGAGCTGCGCCGCCCCGTGCTGTCGATCGGGCTGGTGCTGGCATTCGCCTTCGTCGCCAACTATTCCGGCATGTCGTCCACGCTGGCGCTGGTCCTGGCCGGCACCGGCGGGGCGTTCCCGTTCTTCTCGCCCTTGCTCGGCTGGCTGGGCGTGTTCCTGACCGGCTCCGACACGTCGTCGAATGCGCTGTTCTGCTCGCTGCAGAGCACCACCGCCCACCAGATCGGCGTCTCGGACACGCTGATGGTGGCCGCCAATACCACGGGCGGCGTGACGGGCAAGATGATTTCGCCGCAATCGATTGCCGTGGCCTGTGCCGCCACCGGCCTGGTCGGCCGGGAATCGGAACTGTTCCGCTTCACGCTCAGGCACAGCCTGATGTTCGTGGTCATCGTCGGCATCATGACGATGTTGCAGGCCTATGTGTTCACGGGGATGATTCCACATTAGAATGCCTCGTCGGACGTGCAACGCCCGTGCCTTCATGGACGGGCGTTTCGGCGTTCCTGGAAAGCCCACCTGTTACCCCGGAGCGCCATGCCAAAACGATTCCCACCTGTCCATGCGCTGGTCGCCTTCGAGGCGGCCGCGCATTCCGGCTCGTTCGCCGTGGCCGCCACCCAGCTGTGCATCACACCGTCCGCGCTGTCGCACCGCATCCGCCTGCTGGAAGAATTCGTCGGCGACCGCCTGTTCATCCGCGATGGCCGGGCGGCGGCGCTCACGCCGTTCGGGCGCAGCTATCTTGAAGTGGTCTGCACGGCGCTGCAGACCCTGACCGACTTCCCGATGCCCGGCCGCACGTCGCCGGCACAGCCGCGCATCAAGCTCACGGTGCCGCCGACATTCGCGCGCTACCTGCTGTTGCCGCGCCTGGCCGGCTTCACCGATGCCCATCCCGAGATCGTGGTCGACGTGTTCCTGTCCGTGCCGCTGTATGACCTGAGCCTGTCCGAATCGGACCTGGAGGTGCGCTTCGGCGCCGGCAAATACCCCGACCTGGAAACGGTCAAGCTGATGGAGGAACCGGCCTTCCCGGTGGCCAGCCCG
>DASVVD010000689.1:0-2558 GCA_036386715.1 Pseudoduganella sp. | reverse complement strand
CGATACCCGCGCCGAGAACTTGGCATCCTCGTAGAACAGCGTGAGGTTGTGCGCCCGCGGCGACAGGCCAGTGAAGTTGGCCTGCACCTGCAGCTGCTCGTTGGCGGGAGTGTTCGGATTGTCCACCCGCGTGATGTAGGTGATCTTCGACTTCACGTAGGTGTAGTTGGCCAGCATGCCGAAGTTCTTCCACACGCCCGGCAGGAAGGTGAACGGCGCCTGCACGTTGAATTCCAGGCCGTTGAGCGGGCCGCCCGGCGTGTTGACCTTGCGGCTGACCACCACCGAATCGGTCGGCGAGGTCGGGCAGCCCGGCGTGCCGCCGGTGATCGAGCAGCCGCTGAACACCAGCAGGTCGTTCGGTAGGCCCAGCGTGTTGTACACCGCGCGTTCCGACACGGTCTGGATGAAGCTGTCGATCTCCTTGCGGAAGAAGCCCAGCGACACCATGGCGTTCTTGGCGTAGTACCACTCGGCCTGCAGGTCGTACGTGCGGGCGCGGATCGGGTCGAGGTTGCCGTTGCCGATACCCACGGTGCCGGACTGGCCGGACACGGTGGCCGACGGCGCCAGGTCCACGTACTCGGGCCGCGACAGCGTCTTGCCGGCCGAGAATCGCAGGTAGACGTCCTGCGGCAGCTGCGCCGTCAGGTTCAGCGCCGGCAGCCAGTCGCGGTATTTCTTCACGAACGTGATCGGTTGCAGCTGCCCGGCGATGCGCTGCAGCGTCATCGACGTGGCTTTCGTGTCCACGCCGCGCACGCCCACATTGCCGCGCCAGCCGATGCCCCACAGGTCGACGTTGAAGTCGGCCATGCCGTACACCGCATCGATGTCCTCGGTGATGCGCGTCACGCCCGGCGTGGCCAGGTTGAATTCGGAGCCGGCAATGTCGGCACAGTGGCATTCGATGTTGTAGACCGACAGCAGTTTCGAAAGATCCACCGCGGCCCACGACGACGGCACGCCGGTGCCGCCCAGCCCGCGGCCGAAGCCGGCGATCTGGCGCGAGATGTCGTTCATGCCCACGCCGGCCGGCAGATCCAGGCCACCGGTCGAACCGTTGCCCACCTCGTACAGGCCCCAGGTATTCTTGCGCGCCGACAGGCCGGTGCGCAAGGTCAGCCGCTCGCTCGCTTCCCATGCCAGGTTGGCCGCCGTGGTCTTGAGCTTGTTGTCCGACTGCAGTGTGCGGCCGAAGAACTGGCCGTGCCACGTGCCGTTCGGCTCCGTACTCGCAAAGGTGAAGCTGTTCGGGTTGGCCACGTCGATGCCGTAGTTCAGCGTCGGCACGTTGCGGTTGTTGCGGAAGTCGAACGAGAAGCCGTTCACGTTCGGCGCGTCGAACATCACCGTGGCACGCATCGGGTTGTCCAGGTTCGTGTTCGACATGCCGTGCAGGAAATCGACCTTGAGCGTGTCGCTGATGCGGTGGCTGGCCGACAGCACGTTCTGGCGGAACTTTGTCTCGTACACGTCCATCAGGCCTTCGGTGCGGATGTCCACGCCGTTGAATCGGCCATAAGTCCAGCTGCCGTTCGGGTCGAACTCCGCTTCCAGGATCGACGTCTGCGGCTTGCCGTTGGCGGCCGCCATGCTGCGCCCGAACGAGATCGCGCCAATGTAGTTGTCGTAGCGCGTGTTGCTGAACTTGCCGTACATCAGGTCCAGGTTGATGTCGGTGCCCGGCGCCGGGCGCCACTGGAACGAACTGGTAATGCCGGTGCGTTCGTAGTCGGTCTGCGAGCGGCGGTAGCGGGGGATGCGCGGCGCGTAGGCGCCCGAACCCGGCGCGGGGCTGGCCACTGTGCCGCCGAAGTTGTCGGTACGGCCCATCACCTCGGCATATTCGGCTGGGTTGCTGGTGCGCGGCACGCCGAAGCCGCAGTTCGCGGCATCCACGCCCTTGGCGGTATTGGCGGCGTTGCTGGCGGGGATTTGCGGTGCGGCGCCGATTGGCGAGCAGAAGCCGTCGTCGAAGCTGGCCGGGTACAGGTCCACCGCTTCATAGCCTTCCTCGACCGCGCGGCGTTTCGAATACGCGGCCGAGACCAGCGCGCCGACCTTGCCGAAGCGCGTGTCCCAGCGGTCGGACAGCAGTCCGGTCAGGCGCGGCTGGGTCTTGCGCGATACCGAGTTCCAGCCTTCCTGCACGCCGAAGCTGATGGTGCGGCCCTTGAAGTCGAACGGCCGGCCGGTGCGCAGGTCGACGGTGGCGCCCAGCGAACCTTCCTCGATGGCGGCTTCGGAGGTCTTGCGCACTTCCAGGCTGTTGAACAGTTCGGAGGCGAACACCGAGAAATCGAAGCCGCGGCCGCGGTTCGAATTGCCGTTGATATCCGAGGCGCCCGTCATCGACATGCCTTCGATGCCGTTGATGCGCACGCGCGTAAAGCCGGCGTTCAGGCCGCGCACGGTGATCTGCCGGCCTTCGCCGCCTTCGCCGCGCGCCAGCGACACGCCCGGCACGCGCTGCAGCGACTCGGCCAGGTTGGCATCGGGGAACTTGGCGATATCCTCGGCCTTGATCACGTCCAGGATGCCGTCGGAACTCTTCT
>DASVVD010000688.1:0-9417 GCA_036386715.1 Pseudoduganella sp. | reverse complement strand
CGACCGGCGTGGCGGCTGCAACCGGCGTGGCAACGGGTGCCGGCGCAGGTGCGGCCTTGGCGGCCGGCTTGGCCGAACTTTCCTTGCCTTCGATGGCCTGGTTCAGGATTGCTTCCAGGTCGGCCGGCATCGGCCCCATGCTTTCCGGCGAGGCACCGTTGTTCAGTTCCGCCAGCTGGTCGGCCACGAAACCGGACGCCTGGAGCGCCGCCTCGATCGACAGCGGGGTCACCGGCGCGGCGCCGGTGCGCAGCGCATCGAACAGGTTTTCGGTCAGGTGGCAGGCGGACACGAGCGCACCGAGGTTCATGAAGCCCGCGCCACCCTTGATGGTGTGGAACGAACGGAACACGGCGTTCAGCGTTTCCTTGTTCTGCGGGTCACGCTCGAGGCGCAGCAGGTGCTCCTCGACATTGACCGCCAGGTCCATCGCCTCGACGACGAACTCCTTGAGCATATCGTCCATCAGAACCCCAGGTCGGCAAGCAGATCGTCCACATTGTCCTGGTTCAGCGCCACGGACGGGGCCGAAGGGCCACTCATCAGCGACACTTCCAGGGCCTCTTTCTGCGCAATCAGCTCGCGCTTGTCGGGCGGCGCATTATCCTTCAGCAGCTGGGCCAGTTCCGACTCGACCGTTTTGGTGATGATCACCACCTTCTTGATCAGCTGACCGGTGATGTCCTGGAAATCCTGCGCCATCATGATTTCCAGCAGGCGGGCTTTCTCGGCTTCGGTGGCTTCGGACACGGCCTGCGCGAACGAACGCGAATCCCCTGCCAGCTTCTTGAACTCGTCAATACTGAGCTTGCCTTCGAACAGGGCGGCCCAGCGATCTTCCATTTCCTTCGACTTCTTCGACAGCACATCCTGTGCCGGCATGCCGTCGTCGAGCGTATTCAATACCTTGTTGGCGGCCTGCTCGGTCAGCGAGGCCACGTATTCCAGGCGGTCCTGCGCGTCGACGATCTGGGTCGAGGCTTCGGTCAGCGCCTTGTCATAGCCCAGTTCGCGCAACGAGTCATGCAACAGGCGCACAATGCCGCCCAGCCGTTCGAACATGGTGCCATCCTCGCCGGCCGGCGCAGCGGCGCCCTGCGCGGCGGCCTGGGCAGCCGCCGCCGCGGCTACCGCGGGTACGGGCGCCGGTGCGGCAGGACGGGTCGACGCGATCTCGTCGAACAGACTTTCCAGGTCGTCGTCAGCGGCAGCCGCCGGGGCGGCCGGGGCCGGAGCCGGGGCCGGGGCGGCAGTGGCACGCTGCGCGGACACTTCCTCGAACAATGCGTCGAAATCATCAGCGGCGTCGGTCATATCCCTGCTTCTCCATAATCAAAAAATGCTTTCGTAGCAACTGCCTGTCGATCGGATGTGATGACGCTCGGCAATATTCACGCACTTCCGCGAGTGTAGCAGGGGGTCGTCCGCTTGTTCAATGCCGCTCCAGACAATCCTGTGCGGCAATTGAAAAAGCCGGTCTTTCTGTTGTATTTGGGTCGCAGGGCAATGCCGGCGTTTGTCAAGTACTAATATAGTGTTCACAACAATCTTGTGCCAAGCTCATCTCTTCATTGAGGAAGATCAAGTCTTTACATCCAGACAAGAGGGCCATTCGGGACTACAATGCAAGAGCGCGTGTCTCTAGGGAGCTGGTATGTACCGGAAAATTCTGATTACCACCGACGGTTCCGCCGTATCCCGCATGACGGCCTGTGCCGGCGTCTCCTTCGCACAGCAGCTCGGCGCCGAAGTGCTCGCGCTGTTCGTCGCACCGGAGTACCAGTATCCCATTTATGTCGAGATCATCCCGCCCAGCTATCCGAGCGAAGAGGAATACCGCGCCGCGATGGGGCGCGCCGGCCGTGATCATGTGCAGTCGATCGTGGATTCGTGCGCCAGGAAGGGGCTGCAGTGCGAAAGCATGACGGCATTTTCCGAAAGCGCGGCATTGAAGATCGTCGAGATCGCCGACAAGGCGGGCTGCGACCTGATCTTCATTGGCTCACACGGGCGCAGCGGCTGGGGCCAGTTATTGCTGGGCAGCGTCACCAACAAGGTGCTGTCGCATTCGAAAATTCCCGTGCTCGTGCACCGCTTGCTGAAGGAACCCGTGCCGGAATGATCACGCATCCTTGCCCCATCCCGTGCCGCCGCATTACCCAATGTATTTACAGGCAATCCGTTTCAAGGCAAGCCGTTTCCAGGCAATCTGTTTCCAGGCAATTCGTTGCCGGGCCATCGGCAACGAAGGCATCACCGCAGCTTCACTGAACCACCCATGATCAGAATAGTCATAGCAGACGACCACACCATCATGCGCGAAGGCCTCAAGCGCATCCTCGACGGCGCCCCGGACATCGACATCGTCGGTGAAGCCGTCGACGGTTTCGAGGTGCTGCGCCACGTGCGCCAGGGTGGCTTCGACCTGTTGATGCTCGACCTGTCGATGCCGGGCCGCAGCGGCGTCGACCTGATCCGCCAGATCCGCAGCGAGGCGCCCAAGCTCAACATATTGATCCTTACCATGCACGAAGAGGAGCAATACGCGGTGCGCGCCATCCGCGCCGGCGCCCAGGGCTACCTCACGAAGGAAAGCGCCGGTACCCAGCTGGTAGGGGCCATCCGCAAGGTGGCATCCGGGCGGCCATATATCAGCACGGAAGTCGCGGAGCAGCTGGCATTGAATATCATGATGCCCAATGAAAGCCTGCTCCATAAACAGTTGTCCGATCGTGAATTCGAGGTTTTCTCGTTTCTTGTTTCCGGCAAGTCGATTACCGAAATCGCCAATAGCCTGCACCTGTCGGTAAAAACCGTCAGTACCCATAAAACCCGGATCATGCAAAAGATGGGAATGAACTCCCTGTCTGAAATGGTTCAATACGCTGTTGCGCACAAGCTGCTGTCCCCGTTTAAAGCCTGACCCGTCGCGTCCGCACGCGATCTCCCCTTCCCCACTCTGAAACGCCATCCTGGTTAGTAGGAGTATTCCTACAGTTTGTCGCTGGTTCCTACGGGAACATTCAGCACATACCGATATCCATCCCCCCCCTCCGTTGGCATACTGAAACCACTCCAAAACGAGTTGCCGCAAATCCACCCGATGTTCGTTGAATAGCTTTCCGAGGTCTCATCGAATATCCACCGATCGCGGCGACTACAAAAAATAACCGGCAGTCGAGAAGTTAGAACGTTTTCGGATAAGACGCTTTTAAATCCAAACTTACATGACCTGAAATCAGGAGATAGCATGCTCCCTACCCAAATGTCCGACGCCCGAGTCGCCGCACCCGCTGCACAAACGCCCTCCATGGAGGCAGGGCGTCAGCGCCAGGGCCGCCTCTGGTCGAACCTGAAGGAAGTCTGCGACCTCCTGCACATTCCGGCGGCCTGTTCCGTCAACGCCGAGGAACTGCTGTTCCAGCACGTGCAATTCAAGACCGGCCAGCGCATCCACACCATTGGCCAGCCGTTCGACACCCTGTATATCGTCAACTCCGGCTTCCTGAAAACCGTCTTGATCGATGAATTCGGCAACGAGCAGGTGTTGAGCTTCCCGATGAAAGGCGACATGCTGGGCGTCGATGGCATCCACAGCCGCCACTACTCGTCCGAGGCGGTCGCGCTGTCCGACTGCGACCTGATCCTGCTGCCATTCAAGAAGCTGACCGCGCTGGGCCGTGTGCACGTGGAACTGGAACACATGATGTATGGCGTGATGAGCCGCGAGCTGGTGCGCGAACAGGCCATGATCGGCATGCTCGGTGCGCTCAGCGCCGAAGCCCGCGTGGCGCGCTTCCTGGTGTCGCTGGCCGAGCGCTTTGCCCAGATGGGCTACTCGAGCAAGCTGTTCAACCTGCGCATGACGCGCCATGAAATCGGCAGCTACCTGGGCCTGACGCTGGAAACGGTCAGCCGCACGCTGTCCGCCTTCAACGAGATCGGCCTGATCACCGTCGACCAGCGCACCATCGGCATCAAGGATGCCGACGCGCTGAAAACCCTGCGCCGCCTGCCGCCTTCGCGCTCGCGCAGCAAGGCAACAGCGGCCCGGGCCAAGGCCGCCGCCGAAGCCGCCTCCGCCCCGCCGGTGCAGCTGGTCGCCACGATCTGACCGCTGCCTGGGCACTGAGCGAGCACTGTACGACCTTTACCTTACCCAGCTTGGGCCCGCTTCGGCGGGCTTTTTTTTCGCGCTGCATTTCCGATCCGCCAGTTTGCCGGCCCCTGCACGCAACAACCAGAAAACGCTTGCATTTATGGCAGGGGTGACCAATAATGCAAATGCGAATCATTCTTATTAAGGTGAAGACACCATGCAGACCCAAGCCAACCAAACCAAGCCGGTAGCCCCTGTCCGGCAGCCAGTTGCAGTGAAGCGCCTCACCACCGCCGGCCTGATGCAGGACCAGCGCGAAGTGGAAATCGAACATGCGGGGCGTATCTACCGCCTCCGCATCACCCAGCTGAACAAGCTGATCCTCACCGCCTGAACCAGTCATCCAGCGAGCCGCCGCCAGCTGCATCGATTTCGAGGAGAGTCCATGGCCATCGACCATACCGATCCGATCTACCTGGCGCCCGCCGCCGGCAGCCAGCAGCCCGAGCTGATGCTGTCCGCGGTGCTGCACCTGATGTCCCACTACACCGCCGACGGCAAGGGCTGCGTGAAGCTGGCCTCCGTCATCGAGCGCCACCTGAAGGCGCTGGCTGCGCTGCCGGGCCTGTCACCCGTGCTGGCGGCCACCTGCCAGCAACTGGCCGAGCAATGGGCCGGCGTCGTCGAGCGCTCGCTGCCGCCACCGCAAAAAAAGGACGACAGTTTCCTGACGCGGCTGATGGCCCGGGGGCGCCCGGCCCCACAGGTGGCGTGACCATGTGCGACAAGCACGCGGCCACGCCGCCGCAGGAAGCCCAGGCGTCGCGCCGGCGCCGTATCTGGGAACTGGGCCATACCTGCCATTGCCCGCTGGTCGGCGTATCGCTGCCGATCGGCACGTTGCGCAAGCTGGTCGGCAAGGTGACCGGCGGCAAGGTGATCGCGGACGATTACGAGATCCACGTCGGTGCCGTCAGCGAATGCGGCACGCGCAACCGGTTGTCGGAAATCCTGCAGAAGGAACTGGAGCGCCGCTACACCGCGGTGATCGGGCGCTTTCGCGCCGCGCGCACGACCGAGGAGGTGGCCGCGCTGTGGCAAGCCGCGGTCGCGGGCGGCGACGTGGCCGGCGCATTCTGGGCGGGCCTGACGCATCCGCGCTGCGCGCCCGAACTGGAAGAACGCATGTGCCGCGAGCTGCACATGATCCAGCACCAGGCCGGTGCCTGCGTGCGGGCCGACATCAACCGGTTCAACGCGGTGGTCGAGGAAAACGCCCAGCTGGCGCGCGAACTGGCGAAAGGTCAGCAACGCAGCGCCGCCATGCAGCTCGACCGCACCGCGGAACAGGAACGCCATGGCAGCATGCTGATGGGGTTGCGCGCCCAGCTCGTCAGCCGCGACAGCACGATCGATGCGCTGCGCCTAGAACTCGAACAGTTGCGTGAAGCCATTCCGGACCTGCCGTCGCGCGAGCGGCTGGCGCAGCGGCTCGCGCAAAGCGATGAGCGCGAGCGGCAGCTGCGTGAGCAGGTCGCCGAGCTGCGGCGCGAAGTTGCGCAAGCCCAGGCGCAGACGCAGGTACAGGTGCAGGTGCAGGCAGCGGCGCAGGACGAGGAATCCGTGCCGTCCGCCAGCGTGGTCGAGCATGTCATCCGGATGCCGATCCGGCTGGCCGAACGCAGCATCCTGTGCGTTGGCGGGCGCAGCGGCAACGTGGCATCGTACCGCACGCTGATCGAACGCGCCGGCGCCCAGTTCGCCCACCACGACGGCGGCCTGGAAGACAATGCCGGCAAGCTCGAGGCCAGCCTCGCGGCGGCCGACCTGGTGATCTGCCAGACCGGCTGCATCAGCCACAGCGCCTACTGGCGCGTGAAGGATTTCTGCAAGCGCACCGGCAAGCGCTGCGTGTACATCGACAACCCCAGCATCTCCAGCCTGCAGCGCGGGCTCGAGGAACTGGCACCCTGAATCCCTCGTCCGCGCTCCGGCGGAATTTTCCGGCCCCGCCTTGCGCGGGGCTTTTTTTGGGGGCGCTGTTCGCGCAAAGTGAGGGAACTTCCACAACACAACACTGTCTGACTTCTTGTTGAGATACTTCATGACTATCAGGAGGCCAGTATGGGCATGGCGGATTTCCAGGTGTTGTTCAAGGCGCTGGCAGAGCTCCAGCTTTCAGCCGATGACGTGGCCTGTTTGCAGAACTTTTGTGCATCAGTTGCCCAACCGGGGCACTGCTTCGCCCTGATCGAGGAAGCGGCGGGCAAACGAATTTGTCCGCACTGCGCCGGCAGCCGTTGCCACCGCTGTGGCCAGGCCAACGGCCTGCAGCGTCATCGCTGCCTCGGCTGTGGACGCAGTTTTAACGCGTTGACCGGTACGCCGCTGGCCCGTCTTCGGCGACGCGACAAATGGCTGTCGTATCTGCAATGCCTGATCGGCTCCGACACGGTGCGGGCAGCCGCCCGGCGCGTGGCGGTAGCGAAATCGACCAGCTTCCGGTGGCGCCACCGCTTCCTCGCCGCGCTGCGCCGGGCGCCACTCCCCAGGCTGTCGGGTATCGTCGAAGCCGACGATACCTACCACCTCGCATCGCAAAAGGGCTCGCGCAACCTGGATCGCCCGGCCCGCAAGCGCGGCGGCAAGGCCGCGCGGCGCGGCATCAGCCAGGAGTTCGATTGCATCCTGGTGGCGCGCGACCGCACCCGTAATACTTGTGCATTTGTGACGGGCCGTGGGCCGGTCACGGCACAGCAACTTGCAACGCACCTGCTGCCGGTGCTGGCGCGCGATGCCCTGCTGGTCAGCGATGCGGCCAGGGCCTACCAGGCGTTCGCAAAGAAGACTGGAATAAGCCATGAATACGTGAACGTGCGGGCCGGCATGCGAGCCCGCGGCGCCCTGCACCTCCAAGGGGTCAATGGATGGCACGGCCGTTTCAAGACCTGGCTGCGGCGTTTCAACGGCGTGGCCAGCCGTTACCTGCACCACTACGCAAATTGGCAACAGGTGCTCGATGCTGCCTCATTGACAAGTCCAAGACAGTGGCTGTGCACGGCGGTTGCCGGGCGATAGCAGCGTTGGGCGAGACATCAAGCGCAGGAGAAAGTTCCATGCCAACAGGTAACGCCTAGCTTACGCGAACAGCGCCTTTTGCCTTGCAGATCCGCCGCGTCAGTACACGTCGCGCCGGTAGCGCCCTGCGGCCGACAGCGCATCGACGGCGCCGTCACCGAGGATCTCGCGCAGTGCGCGGTCGACGCCGCCCGCCATGCCTTCCAGGCTGCCGCAGACGTAGATCGCGGCGCCGTCGGCGATCCAGGCGCGCAGCGCGTCGGTGGCCGGGGGCAGCAGGTCCTGCACATACATGCGCGCCCCCGCGTCGCGCGAGAACGCGAGGTCGAGCCGCGCGAGCACGCCCTGCGCCTGCCAGCCCGCCAGCTCGTCGCCATGGTGCAGGTCGTGCGCGCGCTGGCGCTCGCCGAACAGCAGCCAGTTGCGGCCCTGCCCGGCGGCGGCGCGCGCGCGCAGGTGGCCGCGCAGCCCGGCAAGCCCGCTGCCGTTGCCGATCAGGATCAGCGGGCGCGCGGCATTGTCCTCGAGCCGGAAGCGGCGGTGCTGGCGCAGCCGCAGCGGCACCGATGCGCCGACGGCTGCGCCCTCGCACAGCCAGCCGGAAGCAATGCCGGCACTGCCGTCGGCGTGCCGGTGCAGCCGCACCAGCAGGTGCACGCTGCCATCGCCCGGTATCGAGGCGATCGAGTATTCGCGCGGCCGGTCCGGCTGCGCCGGCGGTGCCACCTGCACCAGGTCGCCCGACTGCCAGGCCGGCAGTACGCCAGCCGCAGGCACCAGTTCGATGTGGTAGATGGCGCCCCCGGCGCTGCCCGGATTCATCAGCCGCCGCTGCACCAGGCGCCAGGGCGCGAACGCCGGCGCTTCCCAGTCCGGCGCATCGCTGGTGCCGGCCAGGTGCGACAGGTGCTGGCGCCACGGCGCCAGGTCGGCCGTCGCGCCGCGGTCCACTTCCACGCGGGGGAACAGCGGCTGCGCGCCCTGGGCGGCCAGCCAGGCGTCGAGCGCGCGGCCGAAGCCGCAGAAGTGCGCATAACTGCTGTCGCCGAGCGCGAGCACGCCGTAATGCAACTGCGCCAGCGGCAGCGAACGGGTCATCAGCTTGCCGGCAAACGCGGCGCCGCCATCGGGCGCATCACCTTCGCCATAGGTGCTGGCAACGAACAGCGCCCGCTCCGCAGCCTGCAGCGCGGCGGCGGTGACATCGCCCAGCTCCAGCACCCGCACGCCGATGCCGGCCAGCCGCAGCGTGGCCGCGGTCTGCTGCGCGAGTTCCTCGCCGTTGCCGGTCTGGCTGGCGTAGGCGACGATCCAGTCGGCCGTGTCGCCGCTGTCGGCCCCGGCCGCAGCGGCGTGCTTGCGGCGCGTGCGCAGCCAGGGCAGGAAACAGGTGACGCCATACGCGGCGAAGCAGGCGGCGGTCAGCGCCAACCGTGTCGTATCGTTCGTCAATATCATGCCGCGAGCTTCATGCTGGAATTTTTGCTGGAATGTTATGCTGGATTTTTAGACGGGGAATGCTTCTGCTGGAATGTTCGTGCCGAGCGTTCAGGCCCCACCGCTCAGGCAAGATCGAGCATCGCCCGCATATGCGAGCTCAGGTGTTCAACCAGGCCGCCGGCCGTGCGCACGACAAAGCGTGCCGCAATGCCGCGCCGCTCCGCCAGCGCCAGCCCCTCTTCCGGGCCCAGCACGGTCAGCGCGGTCGACCAGGCGTCGCAGGCCATGCAGCGGGCGTCCACCACGGTCACGGAAGCCAGGCCGTTGTCGATCGGCGCGCCGCTGCGCGGGTCGATCGTGTGCGCGCGGCGCTGCCCGTCGTGCAGGAAGAAGCGGCGGTAGTCGCCGGACGTGGCGACGGCCAGCCCGTGCAGCGCGGCGACGATGCCGTCGTCCGCGGACGCGGTGTCGTCCACCCCTTCCAGCGCCACCCACCACGGTTGGCCATCCGGCTTCACGCCGGCACCGCGCAGTTCGCCGCCCACCTCCACCAGGTAGTCGCCGATGCCCTGCCCTTCCAGCCAGCGTGCCAGGCAGTCGACACCGTAGCCCTTGGCCACGGCGGACAGGTCCAGCTGCACGCCGCCCGGCTGCAGCGCGCTGCGGCTGACGGGATCGAGTCGCACGCGCGCGGCCGGCAGCGCGGCTTGCGCCTGCCAGGCCGCCGGCGCCGTGAAGCCCGGTGCATCATAACGGTTGACGGGGCCGAAGCCCCACAGGTTGACCAGTGCGCCGGCGCA
>DASVVD010000687.1:0-2230 GCA_036386715.1 Pseudoduganella sp. | reverse complement strand
GGCGCCACCCCGGCCGCGCCGGCCGGCCTGCAGATCCGCAACCCGGGCGACCTTTACCTGTACGGCAACAACAACCTGCAGGCCGTGAAGATCAAGGGTTCCGACCTGAAGGCCTGGCTGGAAGCCTCGGCCAAACAGTTCGCCCGCATCGACCCGGCCAGCACCGCCGAGCAGG
Organism: Pseudoduganella sp.; assembly: GCA_036386715.1. Taxonomy (GTDB): domain Bacteria; phylum Pseudomonadota; class Gammaproteobacteria; order Burkholderiales; family Burkholderiaceae_D; genus Rugamonas. Next base: position 2,055 of record DASVVD010000687.1, on the reverse strand, counting down.
ACCTGGTGCCCAGCTACAGCACCATCTTCAACTACGACGTGTTCTATGCCGAAAACAACGCGCTGACGTACCAGATCGACGTGACGCAGCCGGCCGGCAGCCGCATCGCCAACCTGCTGTACCAGGGCAAGCCGGTGGCGGATGGCGACGACTTCATCGTGGCCACCAACGATTACCGCGCCGGTGGCGGCGGCGGCGTGCCGGGTATCGACGGCAGCAAGACCATCATCAAGTCGCCGGATGCGAACCAGGCCGTGGTGTCGAACTATCTCCAGGCCATCGGCAAGAGCGGTGGCGGCAAGGTGACACTGGCGGGCAACGGCAATGCGCGCAGCTGGTCGTTCGCGAAAGTCAGGACGGCCGGTCCCGTGATCCTGCGTTCCGCGCCGGGCCACCTGGGCGTCGCACGCGCCAACGGCATTGCCGTCGTCAGCGGCGAAGGCGGCCTCGATGCCAGCGGCTTTGCCAGGTACACGATCGATTTGTCGAAATGAGGCCCCTGCTCCGGTCCATGGCACCGCTGGTGCTCACTGCGGTGCTGGCCGCTGCACTGGCCGCTGCACTGGCCGGCTGCGCCCGCGGCCTGCCCCCCGACCCGGCGCAGATCGAGGCGCTGGCGATGGCCGCGGCGCAGCGCGGCGATGGCGCGGCCGAACGCGAGCTGCGCCGCCTGGCCGACGGCGGCAGCGCGGTCGCCGAGCGCGAGCTGGGCATCCTGTACCGTTCGCGCCCCGGGCAGCGCGCGGAAGCGATATCGCTGCTGAGGCGTGCCGCAACGGCCAACGACGCGCAGGCGGCATTCCAGCTCGGCGAGGCGTACCGCACTTCGCCCGGCAATACCGCCGGCCCTGCCGCAGCGTGGCAGTGGTACCAGCGCGCGGCAGAGGGCGGCCAGGCCAAGGCGGCGCTGATGCTGGGCATGATGGCGAAGAACGGCGACGGCGTGCCACGCGACGCCGCCGCCGCGGCGCGCTGGCTGAAACTGGCCAGCGACCTGGGCAACGCGCATGCGATGTTCCTGCTGTCGTACGCCTACCGCGCTGGCGATGGCGTGCCTGCCGACCCGCAGCGGGCCCGCATGCTGCTGGAGGAAGCGGCCGAACGCGAATACCCACCGGCGCTGCAGGAACTGGCGCTGACGGTGGACGACCCGCAGCGCGCCAGCCATCTGATGAAGGAAGCCACCGAGCACAGGCGCAATAACTGGAACAAGTTCTAGTCCGGAGGGCGCATGGCTCCCGCCCTCGCCGGTTTCGTCAGGCCCCTGCCGCTCCCGTGATCAGGATCGTGCCCACCGTAAAACTGCCATCGTCTTCGATGTCGAAGTAGTCCCGCACTTCGGACCCGGCACGCGCCTGCAGCGAACGGATGGCCGCGACATGCGCTGGCGGCGTTTTCATCCGTTCCACCCAGGTGGCGAAATCCAGGCGCAGGCGGTACCTGGTCGCTTCGCCAACGGCGAACCCCGCCGCGGTCAACGCGGCCCGCCATTCATCGACCGATGCATTGCGCACGTGCGATGGATCGCGCAGCAATTCGAGGCTTTGCAGCCAGGTATCGAGCAACGGCACGCCGGGCGTGACGACGTCCATGACGATGGCCATGCCGCCCGGTTTCAGCACCCGGCGCATCTGCGCGAGGCCGGAGGGAACGTCGCGCCAGTGGTGCGCGCTGTAGCGGGTCACCGCCACGTCGAAGGACCCGGCGGGACATGGCAGCGACTCCGCTGCACTGTGCCTGGTCACCACGTTGCCGAACCCGCGGCGGCCCGCTTCTTCGGCAACCACATGCAGCATCGGTTCGGAAATGTCGCAGGCGACCACTTTGCCGACCAGCGGCGCCAGGTGGAAGGTGGCATGGCCGCCGCCGCAACCCAGGTCCAGCGCGATCGCCTCCGGCCGCTTTCCCACCAGGGCGACCATCCGTTCCAGGTCTTCGCCCCTGGCATGGACCGCGCTGGTGAGGTAGGCATGCGCCTGCGGGCTGAACTGGCTGTTGACGATATCGTTGTGGCTGTTGGCGTTCATGCGTGGACTCCTGGGTGAAGGGTGGGCA
>DASVVD010000686.1:0-3516 GCA_036386715.1 Pseudoduganella sp. | reverse complement strand
GGCCTGGTGGTGCTGGGCGGACAGCAGCAGTGGTGGCTGCAGCCGGCGCTGATGAGCATGAGCAGTGAAGCCGTGTTCTATGGCGCGACGGCGCTGACGGCGATTACCGACAACGCCGCGCTCACTTACCTGGGCTCGCTGGTGGAAGGGCCCGGCGACGCATTCAAGTATGCGCTGGTGACCGGCGCCGTGGCCGGCGGCGGCCTGACGGTGATCGCCAACGCGCCCAATCCGGCCGGCATGTCGATCCTGAAGGGGCATTTCGAGATGGAAACCGTGTCGGCGCTGTCCCTGCTGCTTGCCGCGCTGCCGCCGACCGCGGTGGCGATTGCCGCCTTCCGCCTGCTGTAATGCCCGGTCCGCCGGGCTCGCCCGGCAGCGCTTTATGGCATGATGGCGCCTTTTTGCCCCCTGCACGCATGATCAACATCACCCAACCCCACAACCTCGCGCCCGACGTGGCACGCGCCGCCGCCGAGCAGGTGGCCGACAAGCTGGCGCGCGACCTGGACCTTTCCTGCCAGTGGCAGGGCGATGTGCTGCGGTTCAGGAAGAGCGGGGTGGAAGGCACGCTCACGCTGCTGGAAAACCAGGCGCGGATGCAGATCAAGCTGGGGTTTTTGTATGGCGCCCTTGCGCCGGCGATCCGCAGCAAGGTCGCCGAGAAGATGCGCACGGTGTTTGCGCCCGGCTGACCGGGCCGGCCGGGCTGGCCAGCGTCACCAGGCCGGCGGCAACGGATCGTCAGCCCTTGAGCTCTTCGATCAGGTCGATGTATTGCTGCTGTGCGTCATCCTGCGACGTGCCCTGCAGCGCTGCCCAGGCGTCGTACTTGGCGCGGTTGACGAAGTCCGTCATGCCGGGGCGCTCGCCGGTGGCATCGCCGCCCGATCCCTGCTTGTACAGCGCATAGAGCTTCAGCAGCGTCATGTTGTCCGGGCGTTCCGGGAGGTTTTTCGAATCGGCGACCGCCTGGTCGAATCGTTGCTGCTGGCTCATGGTGTCCTCGTTGGGTTGCAATCTGCGCATCATACAAAACGGCGGCCCATCCGGCGCCGGAAACTGTAGAGCAACCCCTCCAAATGACTACGGCGGTGCAGGACCCGAGGCGACCGGGCCTTGCACCGCCGTCCAGATTCTTGCAGTTACTTCTTCTTGGCCGGGTTCACCGCCGCTTTCAGCGTGGCGCCCGCCGAGAACTTTGGCGTCTTCGATGCGGCGATCTTGATCGCTTCGCCGGTTGCAGGATTGCGGCCTTTACGAGCAGCGCGCTTGGCAACCGAGAAGGTGCCGAAGCCGGTGATGCCGACCGTATCGCCTTTTTTCAGGCGTTCGGTAACGATGGCAATCAGGGTATTCACTGCGTCGTTGGCGGCGGCACCGGACATTTCGGTACGCTTCGCAAATTCTGCAATCAGTTCGCCTTTTTTCATTACTACCTCCGTGGTTAATAGAGGCCGCAGATTAGCACAATATTTGCGGAAAGTAATCCTTTGGAACAACAGGAACCCATATGGCTACTGGGCTGCTGCAGTGCACACCGGAGCCGTGACATGGCGGTGCGGCAGCCCGGGTGGTGATGCGCCACATGCGGCTGCGAGGCGGGCGCGGGGCCGCCGCGGCCCGGTGCTAATATGAAGGTTCGTTGCTTGAACACACAGGCGGGCCACATCATGAGCTTTTCCGACGAAACCCTGATGGCATATGCCGATGGTGAACTCGACACGGCCACGCGCCGTGCCGTGGAGCAGGCGTGCTCCAGCGATCTGGCGCTGGCCCGGCGGCTCGCCCATTACAAGACGCGCCGCAGCAATGTGTTTGCCGGTTTTTCGCCCGGCGACGACGCGCAGCGCATGCGCCCGCAGCGCCAGGCCACCATTGTCAGCCTCGACTCGGTGCGGGCACGGCGCGAAGCCACGCAGACGGCGGCGCGCAAGGCCACGCGCGAGCGGCGCTGGGCATGGCCGGAATGGCTGGCGCTGGGCGGGGTGCTGACGGTAGGGTTGCTGGCAGGCACGTTCGGCTTGTCCTACATGCAGGCCGACGAAGGCACCAGGGTCGACCTGATCGCCAGCCACGACGGCACGCTGACGGCGCAGGGGCGCCTCGTCACCGCGCTCGAGCAGCAGCCGTCGGTGCCACCGGGCGCGGCGGGCGTGGCCACCAGCGCCGCGGCGCGGGCGGCCGGCGCGGTGCGCATCGGCATGTCGTTCGTGTCCGGGGAAGGCAACTATTGCCGCAGTTTCGCCAGCGGTACCGGCACTGCCGAAGTCGATGGACTGGCCTGCAAGACCGGGCAGGAATGGCGCCTGCCGGTGATCCTGCAGAACCCGCTGCCGCTGCGGGCAGGCGCCCGGCCGGTCGCCACCGAGCCACCGGCGCCGCTGCAGGCGGCGATCGACCAGCGCATCGCCGGCGACCCGCTCGACGCGAAAGCGGAGCAGGAAGCCATGCAGCGCGCCTGGCAACGCTGATAGCCGCTGATACAGGCCGCATGGCGGCGTTGCATTCGTCTTGCCGTACTGAAGTACTGTCTTCGACGATGCGCCTTGCGGTGCGCCGCTGATACAAGCCACATGGCGGCGTTGCATCGTCTCGCCGTACTAAAGTACTGTCTTCGACGATGCGCCTTGCCCTGTGGCTTGTCTCAGCGGCGCTAATGTACCTGTGACTGGCGCAAAACAGGCGCCACCCGGGCGCCTTCGCTGATGCAGGTCTTGCTTATTCCGCATTACTTCTTTTTTTCGTCCTCGTCGTCGTCCGACAGGGCAGCCTTGCCCACATAGACGACACCCTTGCCGGCAGCGACACCCACATCGACCGCGGTCGAGGCGACGGTCACGCCGGCTCCCACCACGGCCGCGCCAACGGCCACCACGGTGCAGCCCGACAGTGGCGTCATCAGCAGGGCGGCGGCCGCGAGCAGCGGCCAGCGCATCGGTGCCGGCAGGTGCATCACACGCCCAGCAGTTCGACGTCGAAGATCAGCGTGGCGTTCGGCGGGATCACGCCGCCGGCGCCGCGCGCGCCATAGCCCAGGTCGGCCGGGATGATCAGCTGGCGGGTGCCGCCGACTTTCATGCCCTGCACGCCTTCGTCCCAACCGCGGATGACCATGCCGGCGCCCAGCGCGAATTCGAACGGGTCGTTGCGGTCCTTGCTGGAATCGAATTTCGAACCCTTGCTGCCGTCGGCGTTCTGCAGGTAGCCGGTGTAGTGCACGGTAACGTTCTGGCCGGCTTTCGCCTCGGCGCCTTCGCCGACCGTGACGTCGTCGTACTGCAGGCCGGATGGGGTGGTGGTGATGGACATGGCATTCCTTAAATGTTCGTTCGGGTTGACGATTGTAGTGCAAGGCAGCGTCAGTTAGCTAGTCGGCACCATGGAGCGCAAATATGTAAGCAAGGTGATAATGCCATTGTGGAAAGCCGTTGTATTCCTTCCGCACTCTGCCATTGAATCCTCATGGAAAGATATGGGATATAACTGCCGCGCTCGTTATTAGCCGTAAAATGA
>DASVVD010000685.1:0-3619 GCA_036386715.1 Pseudoduganella sp. | reverse complement strand
CAGGACAGGCTGCGCATGCGCCACAAGGTGACGATGGCGCTGCGCCGGCACCTGGATGCGCTGGGGTTCATCGACATCGAAACGCCAACCCTGACGACGCCGACGCAGCAGGGCGCGCGTGAATACCTGGTGCCGTCCAGGGTGCACGCTGGTCACTTTTTTGCACTGCCCCAGTCGCCACAGCTGTTCAAGCAGTTGCTGATGGTGGCGAACTTCGACCGCTACTACCAGATCGCCAGGTGCTACCGCGATGAAGACCTGCATGCCGATTGCCAGCCGGAATTCACGCAGGTCGACTGCGAGACTTCGTTCATGAGCGAGGAGGAAATCCGCGAGCTGTTCGAAGAGATGATCCGCAAGGTCTTCAAGGACGCCCTGGATATCGACCTGCCGAAACCGTTTCCAGTGATGGCATTCGCCGAGGCAATGGGCAAGTACGGTTCGGACAAGCCGGACATGCGCGTGAAACTGGCGTTCACCGAGCTGACCGACCTGATGAAGAACGCGGATTGCGAGCTTTTCTCCAGCGCCGCCAACCTGGGGAACGGCCGGGTGGTAGGCCTGCGCGTGCCAGGGGGCGCGGCCATGCCGGATGCCGAGATCGATGCATGCACCCGGCTGGTCGCCCTCCACGGTGCCAGGTGCCTGCCTTGCATCAAGGTCAACCGGCAGGCCTCGGGCCGCGACGGCTTGCAGTCGCCGATCCTGGCGAGCCTCGACGACGACATCCTGGCCGCGATCCTGGACCGTACCGGCGCCCGGGACGGCGACCTGGTCTTCTTCGGCGCCGACAGGACGCGGGTCGTCAATGAAGCGATGGGCGCGTTGCGCGTCAAGATCGGCCACAGCGAATTCGGCAGGAAGCATGGCCTGTTCGACGATGTATGGGCAGCGTTGTGGGTGATCGACTTCCCGATGTTCGAATACGACGAGGATGCCGGCTCGTGGACCGCCAGGCACCATCCGTTTACGGCCCCGAAAACAGGCCACGAAGACCTGCTGGAAACCGACCCCGGCGCATGCCTTGCGCAAGCCTATGACATGGTCCTGAATGGCTGGGAGCTGGGTGGCGGATCGATCCGCATTCATCGAAAGGCGCTGCAGTCGAGGGTATTTCGTGCCCTGGACATCGACGCAGGAGAAGCGCAACGGCGGTTCGGATGCCTCCTCGACGCGCTGCAATATGGCGCGCCGCCGCATGGCGGCCTTGCCTTCGGCCTGGATCGTCTCGTTGCGCTGATGACGCAGTCGGAGTCGATCTGCGATGTGATCGCGTTCCCGAAAACGCAGCATGCGCAAGACCTGCTGACCCATGCGCCGTCGGCAGTGGACGAGCAACAGTTGCGGGAACTGCATATCGAGCTTCCGTCACCGGGCTGAAGGCCGCTGATCGAGCAGGAAACCGTGCGGGAAACCCTGCATGGCATCGCGGTTGTCGACAACCCGTCGAATGCCCCTCGGCCCCCGGTCACGTGCATGGCATCAAAGCCGGCCGAATACCAGGCTGGCATTCACGCCACCAAACCCGAAACCATTCGAAATGGCATGGTCCGTCGCGATTTTCCGGGCCGCCCCGCTGACGATGTCGATGCCCTCCGCTGCCGGATCGGGCCGGTCCAGGTTCAGCGTGGGCGGTGCCACCTGGTCGCGCAGGGCAAGCACGGTGAAGATCGCTTCCACGCCGCCGGCGGCGCCGAGCAGATGCCCTGTCGAGGACTTGGTGGCGGAGACGGCGGGGCCGAGCCCGGCGCCGAAGATCGCCCTGATCGCAGCGAGCTCGCTGCCGTCGCCCACCGGCGTGGAGGTGGCATGGGCGTTCAGGTGGCCGATCTGTCCGGGTGCCAGGTTGGCCTGGCGCAGCGCCAGTTCCATGGCACGCCGTCCGCCGGCGCCGTCTTCGGGCGGCGACGTCATGTGATACGCGTCGGCGCTCGTGCCATAGCCCAGCAGTTCCGCAATCGGCATGGCGCCCCGACGCAAGGCGTGTTCGAGTTCCTCGATGACCAGCATGCCGGCCCCTTCCCCCATCACGAAGCCGTCCCTGTCCAGATCGAAGGGCCGCGAGGCCTGGGCCGGACGGTCGTTGAAACCGGTCGACATCGTTCTGGCTGCCGCGAACGCCCCGAAGCTGACACGGTCGATGCAGGCCTCGGCGCCGCCACACACGGCGATATCGGCTTCGCCGGCACGGATCAGGCGCGCTGCATCGCCGATGGCCTGGGCGCTGGCGGCGCATGCGGTGACCGGCGCGCCGAGCGGGCCGCGAAAGCCGTGGCGAATGGAAATGTGTCCGGCTGCCATATTGGCCAGGAAACTGGGCACCGTAAAGGGTGACAGCCGCCTCGGCCCGCGGCCGTCGGTGGTCCTGACCGCCTCGACGATGGCGCCGAACCCGCCCACGCCCGAGCCGACGATGGTTGCCGTCCTTTCGCGCGCGCTGTCGGTATCGGGCTGCCAGCGGGCCTGGTGCAAGGCCTCCTGTGCCGCGGCCAGGGCAAACAGGCTGAACCGGTCCATTTTCTTGTGGTCCTTCGGCTCCACGGCGAGCGCGGGATCGAACCCCCACGGGCAGTCCGGCGACAGGCCCGGCACGACGCCGGCAACCCTGGAGGCGATCCCTTCCGTGACCTCCGCGGGCAGCACCGTCAGTCCCGAGCGCCCTTCCAGGAGGCGGCGCCATACGGCCTCGATCCCAACACCCAGAGGCGATACCACGCCCATGCCCGTCACGACGATTCGTCTTGTATGCAAGTCATGCTCCTTGTTTCACCAGTGACGCCATATCGACAAGGCTTGCAAAATACGCCATGTGCCGATTGTCGGATGCGTCCGGTTACGTTGAATTGGGCCGATTATAGGCAAGCGGTGGGAGGAAAATTGACACATCGCGCCAATGAATATGCAGGATGCGCCACAATGACGGCATGACGAAACCATCCTGGCAAAGCACGCTTACCCTGTCTGCCCACTTCCTGCACGGCATGCTGCACTCCCTTCGCACCCATCACGGCGAAAAGGTGGCGGCCCAGGTACTGGCGGGTGCCGCCATCCCGCAGTCCCTGCTCCTCCAGCCCGAGGCGCGGCTGACGCGCCAGCAATACGTGGCCCTGTACAGGACGGTCGCGGCGACGCTCGATGACGAGATGCTGGGGCTGTGGTCGCGGCCGATCCGCACCGGCACCCTGAAGTACCTCATGCTCAGCCTGCTGGATGCGCCGACCGTGCTGGTGGCCCTGAACCGTTTCGTGCGCTTCTGGAACCTGCTGCTCGATGACTACCGGCTGCAGATTTCCACCAAAAACAAGCTGGTGCGGCTGGCGCTCGTGGAAAGAGCGCCCGGCACGCCCGTGACGCCGCTTGGCCATGAGTTGATGATGAAGCTGGTCCATGGCATCGCGTCCTGGCTGCTCGGCAGGGAGATCACCCCGCGGCGGGTCGAGTTCACCTTCGCCCGGCCCAGGCATGTGGGGGACTATGCCTTCCTGTATCCCGGCGAGGTGCACTTCAATGCCGGCACGACGGGCATCTGCTTCGATTACGAGGATTGTTCGGCGCTGTTCAGGCGCGAGAAGCACGAGCTGTGGGCGTTCCTGAAACGCGCTCCGGAAGACTGGACCTT
>DASVVD010000684.1:0-6932 GCA_036386715.1 Pseudoduganella sp. | reverse complement strand
AGGTGTTCGCGGTATCGGCCGCGACGGAGACGCGGGCGTCGTGCCAGCCGGCCTGCGCCCCTTCGTAGCGGGCTTGCGCCGCATCGCGCACGGCGCGGTTGGCGCCGAAGATGTCGACTTCCCACGATGCCTGCAGGTAGCCTTGCGAGGTGGTATTCGTGGGCATCGCGGCACTCTGCTGGCTGGAACGGGTCGATGTCAGCGCCGCATCCACGGCCGGGGCCAGCGCCGCGCCGGCGGCCACGCGCTGCTCGCGCGCCTGGGCCAGCCGGGTGCGCGCCGACGCCACGGTGGGGCTGACCGCCTGCGCCGCTTCCACCAGCTCCGCCAGCAGCGGATCGCCCTGGCTGCGCCACCAGCCGGACAGCCCGGCGACGGTGCCGCCATGCGGCAGCGGCGCGTGCCATTGCACGGGAGGCTGCGCGTCGACCGCCGCCGGCGGCCCGGACAGCGCGCAACCGCCGAGCACCAGCGCGGCCGCCAGCGCCAGCGGTTTCAATATGAGGACTGCGGATTTCATGCTGCTGCTCCCATCTTCCTTTTTTCCTGTTCGGCGGCGACGATCGCCTGCGCATAATCGACCAGCCTTGGCAGCCACGCCTGCAGCGCATGCGGCCCTGCCATGAGCTGCGGCGTGACGGCGGCCACGATGTCCATCGAGACCATCAGGTGCGCGCCCAGCGCCGCCACGGCGTGGCCAAGCCGGCGCACCTCGTCGTCGACCGGTATGTCGAGGTAACGCGCCAGCACGGTGGCCAGCGCGTCGAACTCCGGACGGATGCCGTTGTCGATCTCGTTCTGCCAGATGCCGGTGGGTTCCAGCACCTCGCGCAGCCACATGCGCAGCCGCAGCTGGGCCGTATCGCCTTCCATCATCGGCGCCAGCAGTTGCGTGTAGTAGCCGTGCAGCGCCTGGCGCAGCGTGAAGCCGGGCTGGTCGAACTGCGCGATGTTCCGTTCCGGAGGCGGCATGAAGTCGGTCAGCGTGGCGCGGTACAGGCCGGCCTTGTCGCCGAAGTAGTAGGCGATGGCGGCCACGTTGGCGCCGGCTGCCAGCGCGATCTCGCGCGTGGAGGTGGCGTTGAAGCCTTGCGCGGCAAACAGGCCCATCGCCGCCTGCAGCAGGCGCTCGCGCGACTGTTCGCCGTCCGACCGGATCTTGCGGGGTGATTTTTCTGACATCTCCCGATTAAATCATAGATTTAAAACGATTGATATAAGTAAATCGGGTGTTTAGGTATGGCAGCGCCATCGGCAGGATTGCTGCTGGCCTGCAACCGTATTTCCAGCCGGTGCCGGCATGTCGCCAACTTCCCGGCGTTGGCATCATGGCTTGCTTGCCCGAGTCGCGAGGAAAGTCGGCAGGTAACGGTCGATCAGGAAGCGGGGATGCGGTTGATGGTCTTCGTAAAACCCCGTCATGACAAAGCCCGCTTCGAGCTGGCCGCTGATCTGCGCCGTCAGGCTGTGGCCGAATACCAGTGGTTCGCCGCGCCGTTGCCTGTCCGCCAGCGCTTGTGCATCCAGGTGTTCGATGTCCGAGTAGGGCAGCGCAAAGCGCGGGCGGATCAGGCCCTGCTCCGCGTAGGCCGGATCACGGTCGCCGACAAACACCACCGGGTTGTAAAAACTGCTCAGCAGCCTCCCGCCGCTGCGCAGCACACGGAAGCACTCGCGCCAGACCGGGCGGATGTCCGGCACATACAGGTTGGAAATGGGATGAAACACCAGGTCGAACGATGCGTCGGCAAAGACCGAAAGGTCGCGCATGTCGCCTTGCACCACATCCAGCGCCAGGCCATCGCGCGCGGCCACCATGCGATCCTGCGCCAGTTGCCGGTCGGAGGCGTCGAACACCGTGACCACCGCCCCGGCGGCGGCCAGTACGGGTGCCTGCTGGCCGCCGCCCGAGGCCAGGCAGAGGATATGCAGGCCGCGCACGCTGTCGAGCCAGCCGGCCGGCAAGGGGTTTGGTGTCAGCCTGACCTGCCAGCGGCCGTTGCGGGCGGCGGCGATTTCTTCCGCGCTGACCGCCTGCGACCACTCGCATTGCTGCATGGCCTGGTGATCCCAGGAGGCACGGTTGTGGTTGAACACATCAATCGGATTGAGGTTGGTATGCGGCATGAGGGTTTCCTTGAACAAATGAGAAAACTGCCTGTGCTGCGGCGGCGACGCAATGTGCGATGGCGCGGCCTGGATGTCAGGCGCGGCAGTGCTGTTGAAGATGAACGCAGGTATGCGGCCGGCAGATCGCACATGGCAGCGATTGTCGGAACGGTGCAGGGGCACCAGCGCATTACCTGTTCATGTCGTCATGCTCCGTTGGTGTGGGAGAGAGTAATTCTGGCGGGTGCCTCGCACCTGGTCAAGAAACTGGCCAAAAAAATGCCCGCGAGCCAGGGGCTGCGGGCTAATTCCAATTGTTCGGAGAACGCTTGGAGGAGACAGTTCCACTATAGCTCGCCCCATGTTGCGCTGCAATACCGTAAAACTACCGTGTGCGGCCTGGCAACGCTTGGGCTCGGCAGCGGAAGCGTTTCCATGGGTAATGTGCAGTGCAACAAAATTTGGTCGCGGAGTGAAGAGGGGGATTATCGGTACAGACGTAACCGGAAAACGCCAACCGTTCTTCGGCTGAGGTAAAACAGCGGGCACGACCGTGCTCACCGCAAATTATTTTTGCGGTTGCGTAAAACATACGCGACTATTATTTTTTCAGTTGCAGCGTGAAGATACTGCCCTGGCCGAACTCGCTCTTGAAGAACAGCGAACCGCCAAGGACGTTGGCGAGGTTCTGGCACAGGTACAGGCCGAGGCCGGCGCCTTCGGCATGGCGGGTGGAGGTGGAGTCCAGTTGCGAAAATGCCTGGAACAGCTTGGCCTGGTCTTCCTCGCGGATGCCGGCACCGGTATCGGCCACGGAAAATTCGGTGGCGCGCGTGCCGTCTTCGAGCGCGCGCTGGGCCAGCGTTACGCGTACCGCGCCTTTTTCGGTGAACTTGATGGCATTGTTGGCAAGATTGATCAGGATCTGCGTCAGCGCGCGGCGGTCGGTGTCGAGCGTAATCGGCTGTTCGTCCAGCGCCACTTCGAGTGCCAGCCCCTTTTGCGCGGCGAGCGGGCGCAGCGTTTCGGCCACCTCGCGCACCAGGTCCTGGCATTGCACGCGCTCGACCGCCAGCGTGACCTTGCCGGCCTCGATCTTTGCCACGTCCAGGATGTCGTTGATCAGCGAGAGCAGGTGGCGGGCCGAGCCGCGGATGGTGTTCAGCTGCTTGTCCTGCTCGTCCGTCAGCGGTCCGGGCAGCCGCATCAGCAGCGCGCCGGTAAAGCCGATGATCGCATTCAGCGGCGTGCGCAGCTCGTGCGACATGTTGGCGATGAATGCCGATTTCATGCGGCTGGCCTCGCCCAGCTCCACGTTCTTCAGCGCGATTTCCCGGTTGATGGTTTCCAGCTGCCCCGCATGGTGCGCGAGGCGCATGTTCAGCTCGATCACCTGGCGCTCGCGTGCCTGCAGCTCGCTGTTCACCTGTACCGCCTGCTCGTAGGTGGAGATCAGCAGGTCGAGGATCTGCTGGCGCTCGGCATTGATGAAGTGCTTCTGCTCGCCCAGGTAGAGGGCGATGCCCACCTCCATGTTCTGGTCCTTGCGCAGCTTCTGGTTGACCAGCATGTGGCCGATACGGTTCAGCAGGTAGTCTTCCGCGTAGGGCTTGCGGATGAAATTGTCGGCGCCGCATTCGATGCCGCGGATGATGTCCTTCGGATCGTTCAGCGAGGTGACGAGGATGACGGGAATGTCGCGCATCGCCGGATCGGCCTTGATCGCGCGGCACAGCTCATAGCCGTCCATTTCCGGCATCACGATGTCCGACAGCACCAGGTGCGGCTTGTGCGCGGCGATCGCTTCGAGTGCCAGCCGGCCGTTGCCCGCCACCCGCGCCTTGTAGCGCACCGACTGGATCAGGCGGCGCAGCCGCTCGGCTTGCGTCGGGCTGTCCTCGACGATCAGGATCTCGATCTCGCCCGGTTCGATTTCGTAGGTGGAATCCACTCGTTTGCCTTGTGCAGTCATCCGGTTTTACTCTGTTCGACTATAAATGAAATGCGGACACGGCGGCGCCCGCACGAGTGTGACCGGCGCAACGGGTTTCAGGCGCCCGCGCCCTGGAAGCCGCCCGCGCGGTACGTGATCACCAGTGTATCGCGGTGGCCGTGGTCGCCGGTCGGCTGGATCGGCGTCGATTCGTGGATCACGGTCGCATCGTCGAGCAGCAGCATGGTCCATGGCTCGGTCATCGTGAAGCGCTTGCCGTTCGGCCCGTCCGCCTCGAAGATGCGCGTTTCGCCGCCCTTGATATGGTGCCGGCCGATGAGGATCACGGCCACGTAGTCGACGCCGTCACGGTGCGCGCCTTCCGGGGTGGGGCGGCCGATGCCGTCGGCCGTGTCGATGCGGAACTGATGGGCTTCCACGTACCACGCCGGCTCGCCGCGCACGTTGGAAAACAGCCGGCCCAGTGCCGTCAGCAGGCCTTGCCAGCCCGGCGTTGCAACGGTTTCGGGCAGCATCGGTTCGAACATGCGGTGCATGCCGCCGTGCAGCGCGTTGTACTCCACGCTTTGCCAGTGGGCACGGTGCGGCGTCTGCGCCAGTTCGGCATCGTGCTGCACGAAGCAGGAATGCCGGCGCCGCCGGTAGCGGCCGCCATCCTTCAGGTAATTGTCCAGCGCCAGGCTGTCCCAGCTCGGCACCAGCGCATCGAGCTGGGCTAGCGGCGTGCCGGACAGCGCCGCCACGTCGGCGGGGGCGATCAAGGCCCAGCCCTGCGTGCGCAGCGCCCCGGTGACGTGATCGAGGGAAGTGAACTCCGGCGCCATGCAAGCCTCCAGTGACGGTTACATTAGAAATTATTGTCGTATTGTACGACCACAATCACTGTTGTGTCACAGGAGCAATTCAGAAGCTACCTGGCGGATGGGATGGCCGCCACCGCTGCGCCGCTCAGAATGCGTAGCCGAGCGAGAGCCGCAGCGAGCGCGATTCGATCGGGTGAAAATGGTAGTCGTCCACCGGCGCTGCTTCGCCCGGCAACTGCGATGCGTAGTAATAGGTGATTGCCGCGTCGCGCCGGTTGGTCAGGTTGAAGGCTTCCAGTTCCAGCTTCACGGCGCGGCTGAACTGGTAGCCGAGGCGGCCGTTCAGCGTCATCGTTGCACTGGAACGCAGGCTGTTGTCCTCCACCAGCGGGCGCGGGCCGAACCAGCGCAGCCGCAGCGCGCCGGACCATGGCCCTTGCGGCGTCACGGTGGCAGCCAGTTGCGCCACGCCTTCCACCGCGCCGGGAATGCGCTGGCCCGCCGGGTCGTCGTCGCGGTAGCGGCCGCGCGCGTAGGCCAGGTCGGCATCCAGCGACAGCCACTTGAACGGCTTGTAGTAATTCGAGAATTCGATGCCGTAACGACGGCTCGGGCGGCCAGCCTCGGTGGTGCCGGCGTCGCCGACGAACACCAGCTCCGAATCCATGTCGAGGCGGTACAGCGACAGCGATGACTGCAGCCCGCGCAGCCACTCGCTGCGCACGCCCAGGTCCAGGCCGCGGGTGCGCGCCAGCGGCGTCACGCGGTCGACCGGCGCGTTCGTCTTCGGGTCGACGGTGATCACCGTGCCGCGCGCATCGTTGCTGTGGAAGCCGGTGCCGGCGTTGACGTAGAACTCGGTGCTGGCCCATGGCCCGAAGATCAGGCTGACAGAGGGCGAGAGCATCGTGTCGTGCGCCTTGCCGGAATTGACGGCGCGGTCGCTCGCCACATCGAAGCGGTAGCGGTCGGCGCGCAGGCCGGCCACGCTGCGCAAGGTGGGGTTCCAGCGCGTCTGGTTCTCGAGGAACAGCGCGCCGCTGGTTTCCACGATATGGTCCTGGCGCGTGGTACCGGTGACCTGCCGGGCCCTGGTGTTGTACAGGCCGTTGTGGATATTGTCGTTCTGCGCGGTGATGCCGAGCGTGGTGGTCGACGCAAAGATGCCGTCCGCGCCGTGCGCGTGCCACGCGTAACTGGCATCGAAGCCGGAGGTGACGCGCCGGTCCGGCTGGGCGAACTGGTCGCCGTTGACCGGATCGTCCATGAAGTACGTGAAATTCGAGAACAGTTCCAGCCGGTTGGCGATGGCATAGGCGGAAAGCTTGATGGAGTGCTCGTCCGTCGTGCGGGCCCACGCGGCGGACAGGCTGTAGCGGCGCGCGCCGCCGCCGTCGGTCGGGTCGATCGCATCGAAGCGGCCCAGCGTGCCGCTGTCGACGGCGCGCTGCGGGATCTGGTCGGTGGCGTTCCAGCTGGCGCGATAAGCCATCGCGGTAACGCTGAAACCGTTGTTCGCAAAGCCTTCGCTGTAGCGCAGCACGCCGTTCACCTTGCGGTAGTTGTCGCCCTGCGTAAACGGGCCGTCGTTGTGCAGCGTTTCCAGCGCGTACAGCAGGCTGCCCGTATTCGCGCCACCTTCGATGTCGACCGAGTCGGCCAGCAGCGCGCGGCCGTAGCCGTTCTGGCCCACGGTGAGGTTGGCGATGCCGCTCGTGAGCCGGTGGGCATAGGCGATATCGGTGGCGCCGGCCGAGGCGAAATCGCCGCCCTGCGCCGAATACGGGCCCTTGCGGTAGTCGAGCCGCGCGGCCAGTTCCGGGATCACGAAATTCAGGTCGGTCCAGCCCTGGCCGTGGGCGTGGCTGCGCTGGTTGACGGGCATGCCGTCCACCGTGGTGCGCAGGTCGGTGCCGTGGTCGAGGTTGAAGCCGCGCAGGTAGAACTGGTTGGCTTTTCCCTCGCCGCTGTGCTGGCTGACGACCAGGCCCGGCGTGGCTTCCAGCAGCTCGCCGGGGCGGTACGTGGTGCGCGCTTCCAGCTGGCGCTGCGTGACGCTGCCTTCG